>JACMJD010000186.1 GCA_014380825.1 Phycisphaerae bacterium
GGGATGACGCGCAGCGGTGCGAGCCAGAACGATGAGATCGTCCGCAAAATTCAGTGGACCGGCGCATTCGTGGGGATGGCGATTCTGACATCGCTGTCTTATTTCCTGATCGCCGGATACACGCAGCGCACACATCTGTTCATGAAATTCCGGCAGCTCGTGTTCGGCTCGAGCATCGGCGACTGGATCGCTTGGACGCTCGCGCTGCTCGGAGTGCTGGGTGTATTGATCGTCTTCTCGCAGCTATTGCCTTGGTTGATCGTCGTGGGCATCGCGGTGCTGCTGGCGTGCGCGTTTCATTGGACGATTGATCTGGCGCTAAGCCGCGAGCGGCAGACGCCGATCTCGCAAGTGGAGGCGATGCTCAAGACGATGCGCTTGCGAGGGCTGGATGAGAACTCGTTGCGGCAATTCGTCTGCCGTTATTCGGGCAAGCGGTGGGAAGAATTCTACGAAGCGATGTTCGGCTACGAAGCAAAACTCAAAGCGCGTCGCCTGTGGGGTCCGACGGAGCGTGGCCGCGAGCGGCCGAAATTCGGGGCGTGGCGCGATCCGATCATCGCCGGGATCGAAATGCGAATTGCACGTCGACGCGAGCTGCGCGAGCGGCGATTGCTCGCCCGCGTCGAAGCGAAAGCGCTTCGCGCCAAAGGAATTCGCGAAGATCTGGCCCGCCAGCAGGGAAATCGCAACGCGCGGGCGCTGGTCGATCGCGCCGAGAAGATTCGCAGCACATCATCGCTTCGTGGCGCAAGAACAATCGGTCCGTCAGCGCTCGCGGGCGATGAAGCCGCGCCGGGAACGGTCATCGTCAATCGCGACGTGCTGCTGGAAGGCGCGATCGCCGCCATCCTGCGCGGCGGATCGATGGCGGACGCGGGAATCACGCAGGGCAAGCACGCCGGCGAAGAGGACGAAGACCACGAGCGTCTGCACGAGAGCTGGTTCAAGCGCCGCTACGGCACGCCGCTGGATCTGATCTGCAGCCCGATGATCCGCGTGATCCTGGCGATCATCGTGCTCGCGACGTTCACGCTTTGGTTCAAGCAAAACAGCGGCGACAAAGTCTTGCGCGACACGGCCGGGGTGATTAACAGCAAGCGCGTAATTGATGTCGGGAGCCCGGACATCAAAGGTCAAATGGTCCAGCTCGGCGCCGACGTCACCGAAGCCGGCAAGCAAGTCGCCAATCGCACCGGCAACAAACCGCTGCAACTGTTTCCCGAGACGTGGGAATCGATGAACGGATTCGCCGCCGTCTGGGGCGGTTGGAACGCGGGCCTCGCCGGATTGCTGCTTCTGCTCAGCGCGTTCTTCATTGGCCGGCTGATGTCGCTGATCGTGATCCTGTCCGCCGCTGTTGCGATGATCGCGCATCATCTCAATGTCGAGCTGCCGTTGCTGGGCACGATCGCCCCGTGGATGAGCGCTGCCGCCGGGACGCTCCTGTGGATATTCGGGGTGATGTTCTTCAGGGATCGCGAAGGCTATTAGCGCGCCGGCGCGCTCTTGCTCACACGGAAACGGAACACGAAGGGAAGGTCTATGCGATCGCTGCTGCGGCGGGTGTACCGCACCTTCGTTCCCGTTCCGATTCCGCCTTGCGACCTGCCAACCATCGCCGTGCTGACGCACGTCTTGCAGCCGAAGTCCAATGCGATCGACGTTGGTTGCAACCAGGGATCGATCCTCCGCGAGATCGTTCGGCTGGCGCCGAGCGGTAAACACATGGCATTCGAACCGATCCCGCGGGTTCACCGGCTCTTGTCGCGCGCGTTTCCGTCGGTCGACTGCCGCCGCATCGCACTGAGCGACGCAGCCGGCACCACGCACTTCTCTCACTACACGCGGATGGACGGCTTCAGCGGCATGATGTATCGCCGAATCGGCGACAACGAAGGACCGGTCGAACAGATCGAAGTGCAGATGGCGACGCTCGATTCGATCGTGTCGCCGGACGAATCGATCGCGCTGATCAAGATCGACGTCGAGGGCGCCGAGCTTCGCGTGCTGCGAGGCGCGCAGCGAATCCTGCGGGAACAGAAACCGGTCGTCGTGTTCGAGTGCGGAAAAGGCGGGCTGGATCTCTACGGGCACGCGCCGGACCAACTGTTCGATCTGCTGCGCGGTTGTGGCTTGGGCATCGCAGCGTTGAACGCATGGTCGCCGTCGGCTGCGACGATGTCTCGAGAACAATTCGTCGACGCGTTCTGGAAGATGGCGGAGTTCATGTTCGTGGCGTCGCCCTCGCGCGTGTAACGGAACTCCGCTATCTCAACAGCCCCGCCACTTCCACTGCACGGCCGCGCTCGCGCGCGCTGATGACGCCGGCCATGACGGCGGCGAAGCTCCAGAGATTATCCAGTCCGCTGGTTTCGGCAGGCGCGTCGGTGCGAATTGCTTGCGCAAATCGCGAGAGCAGCGCGGATTGGCCGTTCAATGCGGTTGGCGCGACTTCGATCGATTCGCTGGTCGGGTTCTTGTTCCACTTCTCGCACCGCGCGACGGTGAGCTGATCGTTCTCGGCGTGGATCGATCCGTCGGCGCACTGAAGTCGCCACGTTCCGTTCCAGCTCGTGCTTCGGCCACGCGCGGTCCAGTCGCCGCGGTAGGTGAACGGCAGGCCGCCTTCCAGTTCGAGGATCATGTTCAAGCCCGGATGATGGTCATACCAGCTCCAGCTCGGGCGAAATGTTTGCGCGGTGACGCGCGTGATGTTTCGACCAGTCACCGCGCGGATCAGATCGATGTGGTGAATGGCCATGTCGATCAGCAGTGGATATTCCATCGTCTGACGGAACGATCCGGTGAAGTCCGCCGGAATGAAGAAGTCGATGTGGCCGTGACCGAATTCACCGACCGGCGCTTCGGCGAGCAGTGATTTCAGCCGCTGCATCGGCGCGGAGTAGCGATAGTTCTGCGCGACGAGTAACTGTTTGCCCGCGCGATGCGCGAGCTCAACCATCTGCTTTGCGGCCGGCAGGTCGTGACCGATTGGTTTTTCGGTCAGCAGATGCAGGCCCCGCGCAAAGGTGAGCTTGGCGTGCTCGACGTGAACCGGCGGCGGCGTGACCGTGAGCACCGCATCGGCTGGAACTGCATCGAGCGCGGCGGAGAGCGAGGTAAACCGTCGCGCGCTGGGCAGGCCGAGCTGATCAGATGCTTCGCGCAGGGCCGGTTCGACGATGTCGACCAGCGCGACCAGATCGAAATCGGGTGAGTTGTTCGTCACGCCGTTCCACCAGGCTTTGCCCATGCCGGCGGCGCCGCATTGGATCAGCTTGAGTTTTTCGGGAGAGGTCATTGGAGTGGGGGAATGTAGCGGAAGGATTGCGAAGGGAGAAGTTGATGCGATCGGGGCAGGGAGGCCGCTGGGGTGCCGCCGGGATGCCGCCCGGCGCGGGTACGCTCTGGGCGGCCGGGCGGCTTGACAAAAAAAACCCGGAC
>JACMJD010000187.1 GCA_014380825.1 Phycisphaerae bacterium
CGCAGCGGCGTGCACGGGGATCAAATCGACGAAGTCATCTTCGGCAACGTCGTCAGCGCGGGGCTCGGGCAGAACGTGGCGCGGCAATGTTCGCTTGGCGCGGGCTTGAGCAACACCATCGGTGCGACCAGCGTGAATAAGGTCTGCGGATCAGGATTGAAAGCGGTGATGCTCGCGGCGCAGGCGATTCAGGTTGGCGATTCATCGATCGTCGTTGCAGGCGGAACTGAAAACATGTCGCGCGCACCGTACCTGCTTGAAAAAGCGCGCAACGGTTATCGCATGGGCAACGGCGAGATCATCGACGCGATGATCCGCGACGGCCTGTGGGACGTTTACAACAACAAGCACATGGGCGTCTGTGGCGACACGTGCGCATCGAAGTACGAGTTCACGCGCGAACAGCAGGACGATTTCGCAATCGCCAGCTTCAAGCGCGCCCAAGCCGCGATGGCAGGCGGCGCGTTCGCGGATGAAATCGTGCCGGTCGAAGCCCCCAGCGGCAAAGCGACGGTGCAGATCAAGGAAGACGAGAACCCGAAGAAGTTCAACGAAGAAAAGTTGCGACAACTGCGGGCCGCGTTCGGCAAAGACGGCACGATCACGGCGGGCAACGCATCCAGCATCAACGACGGCGCGGCAGCGCTCGTCGTTATCTCCCCGGAAAAAGTCAAAGCGCTCAACGTCAAACCGCAGGCAAAGATCCTCGGCTACGCGACGGCGGCGCACGAACCGGAGTGGTTCACCACCGCCCCAATCGGCGCGATGCGACGTTTGATGGATCAACTGAACCTGAAGGTCGGCGACGTCGATCTATTCGAGATCAACGAAGCTTTCGCCGTCGTCCCAATGGCGGCGATGAAGGAACTGTCGATCCCACACGAAAAGGTGAACGTGAACGGCGGCGCGATCGCGCTCGGTCATCCGATTGGATGCAGCGGCGCCCGAACGCTCGTGACGTTGATCTACGCGTTGCGGCAGCGAAACAAAAGGACGGGAATTGTCTCGCTATGTCTTGGTGGTGGTGAAGCCGTCGCGATGGCGATCGAATTGGTGTGAACGCCTGTGTAGCCGGCGAGCTTGCTCGACGTGTCGGCGACATCGTCGGTCATAGCAACCCCAGCTCCAGGAGCGCCGCTTCCGACATCCGATCTTTGGTCCAAGGTGGATCCCACACCACCTCCACCTTCGCGCGCGGCACCTCATCGATCGTCTCGATCTTCCGTTCGACCTCCGGCGGCAACGACCCCGCCACCGGACACGCCGGCGCGGTCAGCGTCATCTTCACGTGCACCGAATTGTCTTCGGCGACGTTAATTTCGTAGATCAATCCGAGCTCGTAAATATTCACCGGCAGTTCGGGATCGAAAACGGTTTTGAGAACCTCGATCACCTTCTCCTCAACCGCCTTCTGCTGCGGCGTCCTGGTCGAATCCAATACCCGATCGATCGGCGTGCGATCGGCCAGGTTCTTTTTTGCGATGGTCGGGGCGTCGGACATCTCTTTACGCAGTTGATCGACCTTGCCGGAATTCGGCAGGACGTTCAGATGAAGATGGTTCGGCTGCTCGTCGTTCATTTCGTCTGTTCCACGATCGTCTTCGCGGACGATTGAATCCGACTGATCATAGACCCCAAACCGCTGCGACGCTGCATGCTCAGGAATCGTTCGAGCCCGACGCGCTCGAAGAAGCGATTTACATCGAAGTTGAGAATATCTTTCGCGAGCTGACCCGAGAAGAGTTTTTCCAGCATGGCGATCTCGCCGCGAACGATGTGCGCGTCGGCGTCGGCGACGAATTCGAGCCGCTCGCGGTCATCCGGCGCGGGGCGCGCGATCAAATACACCTGCGACATGCAGCCGGGCAGGCGCTGCGTGAGCGGCTTGAGCTGCTCGAAATAGTTTGGCAGATCGTTGGCGAAGTCGAGCAGTTGTTGATTGCGCGCGGTGGGATCGTCGAGAAAGTCAAACATCTCGACGAGTTCGTCCGCGATTGCATCGGGTGATCTTCCGGATGCCTTTGGAAATTTGATCTCGAGAACGGGAGACACGCCCGCTAAAGCGGGGCTCGCCGTTCCGCGGATGCGCTTGAGCGCGTCGACTACCGCGTCGACTTCTGTTCGTGTGTTGTACAGCGAGAGCGACACGCGAGTCGTCGCGGCGATCTTAAATCGATCCATCACCGGTTGACAGCAGTGATGACCGGTGCGAACGCAGATGCCTTCGCGATCGAGAGCCATGCCGACATCCAGCGGCGAGATCGACGGGTTCTCGAACACGAAGCTGATCACGCTCGCCTTGTTCTTCGACGTTCCGATGATTCGCAGGCCCAGCACTTCGGAGATGCGCTTGGTAGCGTATTCGAACAGCTCGTGCTCGTATGGCATGAAACTTTCGAATCCGAGGGCCTGCACATAATCAATTGCTGCACCAAGTCCGACCACGCCGGCGATGTCGGGCGTGCCGGCTTCAAATTTGCTGGGAAGCGCGGCGTAGGTGGTCTTTTCAAACGTAACCGATTCGATCATGTCGCCGCCGCCCATGTAGGGCGGCATTTCCTCCAGCAGTTCTTTGCGTCCCCACAACACGCCGATGCCGGTCGGACCAAACAGCTTGTGGCCCGAAAAAACGTAGAAGTCGCAGTCGATTGCCTGCACGTCGGTTGGGAAATGCGCGACCCACTGTGCACCGTCGATCAACACTTTCGCGCCAACGCGATGTGCTAATTCGCTGATTCGCCTCACGTCATTGATCGTGCCCAGCGCGTTGGATAGATGCGTGACGGCGACCAGCTTTGTCTTATCGCTGAGCATTCGCTCAAGCTCGTCGAGCCTGAGCTCACCCGCGTCATTCATCTGGATCGCGCGGACAATCGCGCCAGTTTGCCCGGCGGTCATCTGCCAGGGTACGATGTCGGAGTGATGTTCCTGCGCGCCGACGAGAATTTCGTCACCGGCGCGGAACCGCAAGCGACCATACGAGTTTGCTACGAGATTGATGCCTTCCGTGGTTCCGCGGACGAATATGCACTCGACCGGATCGCGCGCGTTGATGAATCGCGCGATTTTGTCGCGCGTCTCGTCGTACGCGCGGGTCGCGTTTTGCGAAAGCTCGTACACGCCTCGATGGATGTTGGCGTTTTCGTGTTCGTAGTAGTGGACGATGCGATCGATCACGGCACGCGGCTTTTGCGTGGTCGCGCCGTTGTCGAGATAGATCAGCGGTTTACCGAGCGAGTTTTTCGTCGACAGGATTGGAAAGTCGCGCCGGACCTTCTCAACATCGTAGCCACGAACGCCAGTTCGTGGATTTTGCGATGCGAGACTGGTTGAAGTCGCACTCATCGATCACAAAGCTGCGGCGTCATGCGCACCGAGATCGGAGATTCGCAGGTCCTGCGGAAGACCATGTTGGGCCGCGATGTAGTTTTCGATCCGTCGCCGAACTGCTTCAACCTTCATGCGTCGCGTGACGTCCGCGGCGAACGCGTATGTCAGCAGGTGTCGCGCGGCTTCTAAGCTCACGCCACGGCTGCGAAGGTAGAACACCATTTCTTCATCGACCGGACCAATCGTGCTGCCGTGCGTGCATTTCACATCGTCGGCGTAGATCTCGAGCGCCGGTTGGCTATTCATCGTCGCGTCGTCGCTCAGCAACAGCGACTTGCTCGTCTGTTTGCTGTCGGTCTTTTGCGCGATCTGGCGCACGAGAATTTTCCCTTTGAACACGGC
>JACMJD010000188.1 GCA_014380825.1 Phycisphaerae bacterium
AAGCCCACGGATTTCGATCCGTGGGCTTTTTCTTTTCCCCATACGCTTTTAATGTTCTTGGCGCTGTGGGTGATCTAATGTTAACGAACGTGTCCGAACCGCCCGAACCCCATCCCCGTTCGTCGCGCCCACGCAGTCGCGCCGAAGAACTCTGCAAACTCGCCATGATCGCGATGCTCTACGTGATCTACGGTTTGGAAGCCGATCGCGAAAAGCCGGTCGATTGGTTCTTCTGGATCGGTGTGATCCTATGGACCGTCGTCGCGCGCATGACGCTTTGCGTACACGAGAGATCGCAGCGGTGGACGACTGCGATCGCGATTCTCGCAATCGCTACAGTCGCGTGGATCCCGGTCTCATTCCGCCATTACGACGTCTGCCCACACGGCCAGCGCTGGGCGAACAATCAGATCGGCATCGCCAAGAGCGCCAACGGCGGTCCTTGCGGAAACGGCAGCTACGGCCGTCACGGTCATCTCGCGCGGCGCGTGGTCGGGCAATGGTATGTATTCGTACCGCAGCGATATTGAGCATGGTTCGGCGCGTTCTGGCGCGTAGAATCTGTCGCTCATGCTTGCTGTTGAAGACGAGATCGACCTTCAAGACGCACCGCCATCGCCGCCCGATTTTCCGATCGACGACGACGGTGGTGATCGTGACGACAACGGTCGCTGGATCACCGTGGCCACGTTCTGGCAATCGGCGCAGGTGCACATCGCCCGGCTGCGGCTGGAAAGCCAGGACATCGACTGCTTCGTGATCGACGAAAATCTCGTGGCCACCGATTGGCTGCTCGCGCCGGCGGTGGGGGGAATCAAGCTTCAGGTGCGCGAGGCCGATGCGACCGCGGCTCGCGAGGCATTAATGCGCCCGGCGGATTCGGATTCAATTCGCGACGAGCGCGAGCCGGGCGATTCAGACGAGCCCGAGGACGTGTTTCTTCCGCACGCGAGCTTCTGTCCGCAATGTGGATCGGATCAGGTCAGTCAGCCGTGGGTCACGCGTCGCACTGTCTGGGCGGGGATCGTGGCGTTGATCCTGTCGGGGCTGGTGCTGCTGCCGCTCACCGGAAGTTTGTTCATCGCGTATCTGATCTTAATGCGCCCGCGCCGCTGCGGCGCTTGCAAACATCAGTGGACGCGATCGACGGACGACCAAACGCACGGTCAAGGATTTCCAGTCGAAACGTCGATCTGATCATTTCTGGACAGGAGCACCGGATTGCCACGACCACGCCCGACCATCAAACGCGCGATCGCCACCTGCGTGCGGGCGCTGATCGCAGTTTCGCATCGCGTTCCACTCATCGGTTTCATCGTAGGCGGCCTGCTGGCGTGGCTGGCGGTCTGGATGCGATCTCACCCGGCCATGCCCTGGGAGATCGTCAATCGCATCGCGTTCTGGGTCGTCGTGCTGATCGCGGCGTGCTTCCTGATCCTTGCAATGGCCGGCTTCATAGAAACCATCACCGGCCGGCGGCGAGCGTCCCGCGCGAACGCACCCCGGCAAACCTGAAGCAGAACAACACTTGTTCTCGCACTTCGTCCCCAGGGCATTTGGACATAGCGCCGACGCGCGATTACTTCGCGTCCGTGTTCCACATGTCGTGCGTGGCCTTCCACGTTCCGTTCGTCTGCTTCTGCCAGGTGCAGAGATATTTTCCCTTCTCGGTGACCGTCTTGCCGTCCGGTCCTTTCCATGACGCTTCGTAAGGTCCGGACGTGAAACCCATATCGCCGCTCTTGGACACGCCGGCGTGGAGCGTCTTCCACGAGATTTTGAACGATGGGTCTTCAAAGTACGATGCCCAAACCTTCTGCACCGCCGCGCGCCCCACCGACATCGGCGCGTTAGGCGGATACGCGATCGCATCGTCCGCATAAAACGCCGCAACCTTCGCGGCGTCCCTGGTCGCGGCGGCGTTCGACCAATCATCGTCCAGCTTCGCCAGCGTTTTCGCGCCGGCGTCCATCTCAGATGCGAGCGCGAAAGAAGTAAGTACGAGAAGTGCGAGTGCGACGACGATGGGGAAGATGCGCAGCGCGCGTCGGTCGATCATGTTTGCTCCCATTCTCAAAGAGATGTGTTCTTGCCGATCCCGATGATACCGAATGAAAAGCTCACGGATAGCTATCCGTGAGCGTGCGTGAGTTCGTTGAAATTCGGCAACGCGCTTACACCGTCGCCGGTGTCGCGACGACCAGCGGACGCTCGTTGGCAACCGCTTTCGATCCGCGCGGGAGACCGATGGTTTTGGCGCTGATCTTGTCCTGCAATCGCATGATGCCTTCCATCAGCGCCTCAGGGCGCGGCGGGCATCCGGGAACGTAAACGTCGACCGGCACGACCAGATCGACACCCTTCACCACGTTGTAGCCGTACTTGAAGTATGGGCCGCCGCCGACGGTGCAGGCGCCCATGGCGATGACGTATTTCGGATCGGGCATCTGGTGATAAAGCCGCTTGACGCGGCTGGCCATTTTGTAGTTCACGGTGCCGGCGACGATCATCAAATCGCTCTGTCGCGGCGTGGCGCGGAACGCGCCGGCGCCGAAACGGTCGAGATCGAATCTCGCCGCGCCGACCGCCATCATCTCGATCGCGCAGCACGCCAGGCCGAACGTCATCGGCCAGAGCGAATTCTTTCGCGCCCAGTTGATCGCGAAATCCAGCGACGTGACGACGAGACCTTCTTCGAAACGGTTTTCAATCCATGACATAATGATTTAGCCTTTAGCTGATGTCCGATTATGTGCGCGTCGGGCGCTGATCTCAAGCGCCGCGGCACAAAATGAGGGATGGAACATGCGAATCATTGTGTTGCTGATGATTGTTGGACTGGCGGCGCTTCAATCTGCGGGGATCGCCGCGCCGACAACCGGGCCTGCGGCGGACATCGATCTGCCGTCGTTCGGCATCGCCGCGCCAATTCCTGCTGGCTGGCGGCGCGCGTCCGAGCCGGATGAGGTAATCGCCGTCCGCTGGGAAAAGGTGGATCGATCGAACAAACCGGAGGCGATAATCGATCTTCAACTGTGGCCCCGGCGAGCAGCGCCGTCGGCGCGGGCGCTTGCGGAAAAAGAGGCGAAGCGCCTCGGCGGGCGGGTGAATCGAGAAGCCGTCGAGCTTGGCGGCGCGGAAGCCTTCGAGTTCGTCATCGTCGTGAAGACCGGCGCGGACGCGAAATCGGTGGATGTCGCGCGGACGCGCATCGTCAAACATGCCGGCAACTATTACGCGCTGGCGGAACGAAGCACCGGCGAATCAACACATCAGGCGTTCGAACAGATCGCCAAGGCGCTCAAGCTATCGGATCCGGCTCCGCCATCGGAATCGATCCGATCGCGCAAGGAGTCAGCGCCGCTGATGGCCGTGCAGTTGGTGATGCAATTGCCCGACCCTTATCGATGCATTAACGACAGCGGCAAGCGGCAGGACTACAACATCCTGAACCTGGCCACGGGCGGCACCGAGGTGGAGATGACGGTCGCGCCCACCACCACACTCGGTCCGGATTTCAACGCGACCTTGGAAACGATGGGCCGAAGCCTTGCCCGCCATTATGGTTGGAGCAACCCGCCGGCGTGGCATCGCGTCAATGGAAAAGTCAGCGTGGCGTACACCGACCTCATGCCCGCCGGCAAAGACGAGCGCGGCCAACCGACCCATCCGATCCAGTTGATGGTTGTCGCGAACAACACAGCGGCGCAGATCGTGACGATCCAATATCCATGCCCGGCGCCGGCGGCGGAGAAATATGCGGCGCGACTGGACGAGATCGCCAAGTCGGTGCGCGCCGACCCCGCCTACTTCGCCGCCCGACGCGCGGCGGAGGCCGCCGAGCAAGGGAAGTGACGCGAGACGATTAATTTGTTTCGCTACAAGCAGGCGTGTAAAACGGCACGTCAGGCGCTCTTCTCAGGGGAGTTATGTCACAGCTCATTCAGTGTCCGAATTGCAGCCAGTCGTACACGATCACGGCCGAGCAGGCGCCGCAATACGCGGGGCAGACGATCCAATGCACGCGATGCGGCAAACCGTTCGTCGTAAATCTCGCCGGCGCTGCGCCCGTTGGAGCGCCGGCGTCGGCGGCGCCTTCCGCTCGAGGGGGATTTGCCCCACCGCCCGCGCCGGCCGGCTATCAGATGCAGTATCAATCGCCGATGAACGCTGCGAAAGCGACCAAGCTGGCGATCGCTAGCCTGATCTTCGGTTGCATTGGAGTCATCGTCCCGGTGGTTGGAGTGGTCGCGGTCACGCTCGGCATCATCGCGCTCTTGAAGACGCGCAATCCACAAGTCGGCGGACGTGGAATCGCCATTGCAGGTATCAGCGTCGGCGGGGCGGGGTTTGTCATCTCGGCGTGTCTGATGTCGATCCTCCTGCCCTCGCTCGGCCGCGCGCGAGAGACGGCCAACCGCGTCAAGTGCGCGTCCAATCTTCGTCAGATCGGCCAAGCGATGCTGCTCTACGCGAACGACAATCGCGGCGCCTATCCGCACACGCCGGATTTGTTGCTGCTCACGCAGGACATCACGCCGGAAGTTTTTATCTGCCCGACCGGCAATCACACGCCGGTGTCGTCGGACCTGGTGCAGCAGGCGTTGAAGACGCCCAACACGCCGCTGCTCACGCCGGGGAAAACTTCGTACGTGTATCTCGGTAAAGGCAAGACCAACAATGTATCCGCCGACACGGTGGTGGTGTACGAGCTGATGACCGACCACGATGGCGATGGCGGAAATTTCCTCTTCGGCGACGGCCACGTGGAATGGGAAAGCAGAGCAACCGCAGACGCGATGATCGCGGAGATCGAAGCCGGCAATAACCCGCCGCGATTTCAGGTGATTCGCAACGCGGGGCAGAAGAGTCGCGGGAAGTAACGACTGTTCACACAACCGGTGGCAACGACTTATGTCCGAGCCGACGCGTCACGACGATGGCGATGATCCGACGCTGCCGGACCACGCGCAGTCCGATCGCGGTCCCGATTCATTCCACGCGAACGTCCCCGAGCCGGCGGGCACCTTTGTCGGGCGATATGAGATCAAGCGCGAGATCGCCTCGGGCGGCATGGGCGTGGTGTACGAAGCGGTGCAGGAACAGCCGCGGCGCAGTGTTGCGCTGAAGCTGATGCGCGTTGGCCTTGGTTCGCGTTCGGCGATCCGTCGGTTCGAAACCGAAGCGCAGGTGCTCGGCCGGTTGCATCATCCGAACATTGCGCAGGTATACGAAGCCGGCACGCACGTGGCGGGCGCGATCAGCGTGCCGTTTTTCGCGATGGAATACATCGCCGGCGCACGGGCGATCGATTCGTACTCGAACACGAACAAGCTCGGCACGATCGAGCGACTGAAACTGTTCGCGATCGTCTGCGATGCGATGCATTACGGCCACACGCGCGGGGTCATCCATCGCGATCTGAAACCGCAAAACGTGCTGGTCGGCGCGGACGGCGTGCTGAAGGTGATCGATTTCGGGGTGGCCCGTGCGACCGATTCAGATCTGAAATCCGCCACGCTGCAAACCAACGCCGGCGCGGTGATCGGCACGCCGCAGTATTGCAGTCCGGAACAATTCGAAGGCGATCCGAATGCGCTCGATGAGCGCACGGATGTTTATTCGCTCGGCATGCTGGCGTACGAGTTGCTCGTTGGCCAATTGCCATACACGTTTACCAGCCAGGCGTTGTCGGAAGTGGGGCGGGTGGTTTGCACCGAACCGCCGCGTCGACCATCGCGCGTGAAACGCGACCTGGGACGCGACGTCGATTCGGTTTTGCTGACGGCGCTGCAAAAGGAGCGATCGCGTCGATATCCCACCGCCGCCGCGCTCGCGGCGGATGTGCGCTGCCTGATCAACGGTGAACCCATTTCGCCGCTGGCGGGCAAGACGACGTTCGCAACGGTCTCGCGCCTGCGAACGTTCGCCTCCCGACACCCGGCCGCCATCGCGATGATGGTCATGTTCGCATCGTGGGTCCTGTCATATTTGCTCGCTCTCCCGCTGCTTTATGCGACGCCCATCGACCGATGGATTCAATCGCGGCTGGTGAGCCTGATTCCCTACGGCGATCCCGACAAGCGGCTGCAATCGGTCCAGGTCATCACGATCAACGATGACACGGATCTGGCCGCGATCTCGGCGCGCGAAAATCTTTCGGGCATCAGCGAGAAGAACCTGCAAAGCCAGCGCCGGCTGTTCGGTCGATTGCTCGAGCGGCTCGTGGGGTCGGGCGTGCGGATGGTCGTCTTCGACATGTATTTCCGGACGCCCAGTGGTTTCGACGCCGACTTCGTCAACGGAATCCGCAAGTTCAAAGCCAGTGGCGGCGAAGTGATCATCGGTACGAAAGACTGGTGGATCGGCGCGGACGATTCGAAGCTGATCTCCCCGGCGATCAAACCAGAGGTAGCCGTGGGCTGCATCGGCGCGAGCGCTCAGGGCAACGCGCCGTGGGCGCTGGAATTATTCGTCGAGCATCGCAACGCCGACGCGATACCAAGCCTGAGCCTCGCCGCGTTCGGACGCTTTCGTCATCCGGGCGCGGCGATGTCGTATCGCCCGCTGGACTATGTTGAAGCCGTGGCGATTCGTTATCGAAACCCAACGACGCTGTCGGTGGTGCCGGTGGTGGCAGGCGACAGCGATGTCGTCGAGGTCTCAACGATGCGGCGAGCGAAGAGCAGCAGTTCGACGGCCGGGCTGGAAAAGGGCGACACGATCGGGCGCTTCGTCGTTCCCATCCCATCAAGCAAAGCGCTTGAACAATCGACGGTGGAGATTGGCAACGTCTTAGCCGCCGGACCGCGCGAACTCTCCAGTTTGATCGATCGGCCGGTGGTCTTGGTTGCCAGCAACCGAACCGGGATCGACGGGCCCTACGACTATGTGGACGGGCGCAAGGTTCGCGGTTTCTACGCCCAGGCGACCGGTTTGGACATGCTGCTCAACGGTGATTCGATTCGCGAGCCCCGGCGATTCCACGAATGGACGCTGATGTGGCTGGGCGTGGTGGCTGGCGTGGGAATCGCACGGATGCGCATGATCCGTTGGCAGTTGATTACACTCACCGCATCGGCCGCGATCTGCGTGCTTGCGGCCATCGCCGCTTATCGAATGAGCTGGCTCGCCGACCCGCTGACGTGCGCCGTACCGCTGCTGGTCGCGTACGCAATGATGCTCGCCATCGTGCGACAGGCGCGGACGATTCGCTGAACGATACAGACACATCGCCCTTTAGGGAGGATTCGAATGATTCGCGCTTTATGCCTCTGCGTCTTGGTAGTGATGGGGTGCGGCATCGTAGGCTGCCATAACACGAAAGTGGGCACCTACGCCGAGTGCGCGCTCTCCGGAATTTCGTCCGTCCATGAGCAGTTGATCAGCACCGAGGTCGGCACACGGATTGGCAACGATGGAAGACCGACAACCGGTGTGGGCCCGGGCACGACAAGTTTCACGATCGCACGCCTGATGGCGG
>JACMJD010000189.1 GCA_014380825.1 Phycisphaerae bacterium
CCGATCTCACATTTCCTGGATGGAGTTGCAAGTGGTGCGTCGGTCGACGAGTTGATCCGTCTCTTCGGAGACTTGGCTGTTGTATCCCCAACCCGACCCGCGCGAGTGAACGATCCGTTCAACGCGATTCGTATGCGCGCTTGCGTAGCCCGAGCAGCACCGCGTGATCAGGATGGCCCTGAGCGTCGACGAAATTCACCTCGTAGCTCACCTTTCCGAGCGTCGTCGTCTCCTTGATGACGCGTGTGATGTTGACGCCTTTGTGCGATCGCTGAAATGACTCGCGCAGGCTGTGCGGCACACGCTCGAAAGCGATCGAAATGATCGCCTGAACCTGCTCGTGCTTGACCATGATCGATTCTATTTTCGTACATCCACACAATCGCGTAAAAGCGGAGAAAAGCGAGAGTTTGCCGACACGCCGGGCGTTCGCCACGTTTCCCGCCCGCCCCACATTCGCCGGGTTCTTGTGGTTGTTAGGATAATGTTCGGATATACTCGTGACCGCGCCGCGGGCGCGTGTTGTGCGTGATGCCACGTCTGTTGAACCGGGGAGATGCGTGATGGGAACGAAAGCGTTTGATGGCCGGATCGCATCCGCGATCGCGCGAGCGTCGATGTCCGCGATTGCTCCGACGAGCGATGCGGCGCGCTCTATTTTGAAACAGAATGAAACAGAACGATACAGTTTGAAACAGGCTTTGCGAAATGACAAAGCGAAGCCAAACCCGCAGACCGGTGTTTCCTCAGGTCGACAATTGTCGGCTCGACAACTGGCCCTCGCTCGCGCATTGGTGCGTGGCGGATCGATCTCTGCCGTCGCTCGGGAGCAGAAAGTCGGTCGCGCGACGATCCACCGCTGGCAACGTCTGCCCGAGTTTCAGGCGGAGCTCCAGCGGCTGCATCACCTCCTCGCAACGCAGCCCACCGTGTCATCGCGCATAGCACACGCGCCACCGACCCTGGCATCTAAGCGCTCGGCGAGTGCAGCCGACGCCAGATTCGATCGCATGCTCGACGACTTTCTCGGACGCGGCGTGCCGAGAGTGAAAGCCCCAATGGCCAAGGTCGCAATGACCAGTCAATGAATAAGCATCAATCGCGAATGAGGGCCTGGTCATTGCTCATTGATTGGTCATTGACTATTCCATTCATGCCTTCGTGGCTACGCCCTTTTTTGCCTCACCGGGAGGCTCAGCTATCATGGCCATCCATAATGCACGTCCTCTACGTCCATCAGAATTTCCCCGCGCAGTTCGGGCACATCGCCAAGCACCTGGCGGAAAAGCTGAACTGGATGTGCACGTTCATCAGCGAAGCCCCGGCCGGCACGCAGGGCGGGATCGAACGCATTCAGTACAAGCTGGCCGGCGGGGCGACCAAGAGCAACCACTTCTGCTCGCGCACGTTCGAGAACACCGTCTGGCACACCGACGCCGTCTACAACACGCTCAAGCGCCGGCCGGACATCAAGCCTGACTTGATCGTCGGCCACAGCGGGTTCGGCAGCACGCTGTTTCTGCCGGAGCTATATCCGGATGTGCCGGTGGTGAATCTGTTCGAGTATTACTACATCCCGCACGATCCCGAGAGCGACATGGATTTTCGCCGCGATCTCGGTTGGACGATCGAGCCGGTGAAATATCTCCGCAGCCGATGTCGCAATGCGATGATCCTGCTGGATCTGCAAAGCTGCACGCTGGGATACACGCCCACCGATTTCCAGCGCTCGAAATTTCCGAAAGAGTACGCGCCGAAACTGCGAACCATTTTCGACGGCGTGGATCGCGCGATCTATCACGGCTACGAAGAAACGCTGCGACCCAGCCCCGAATCGCGCGGCGTTCGCACAATCGCGGGCGTGGAAATCCCAGCCAGCACGCGCGTGGTGACGTATGTCAGCCGCGGGTTCGAATCGATGCGCGGCTTCGACATCTTCATGAAGTCCGCCAAGCTGATCGCGAGCCAGTATCCGGATGTGGCGTTCATCATCGTCGGCACGGACAAGATCGCCTACGGCGGCGACGAGCAGTACATCGGCAACCAGAAGTCCTTCAAGCAGTGGGTGCTCGAGCAGGACCAGTACGACCTGGGCAAGTTCCATTTCGTAGGAAGACTTTCACCGCCGGACTTGGGCCGAGTGCTGGCCGCGGGCGATCTGCACATTTATCTCACCGTCCCGTTCGTCCTGAGCTGGAGCATGATGGACGCCATGAGCTGCGGCGCGGTGGTGCTCGGCAGCGCGACCAGCCCGGTGAAAGAAATGATCCGCGACGGCGAGAACGGTCTGCTCGCCGACTTTTTCTCGCCAGAGGAAATCGCGAGCAAGGCCGTGAGAGTCCTGCAGAATCCAACCGAATATCGTCCGCTCGGTCGCGCCGCCGAGCAGATGATCACCGAGCGATACAGCCTCGAAGCGGTGCTGCCCGCCATGCTGCAATTGTACGATGAAGCGGTCGGCTCGCGCCCAAGACAAGTGGCGCCGGCACCGATCGCGCAGACTTCGGTGCAGGCCCTGATCCCGCGCCTCTCGCAAGATGTGATCAGCACCTCGCGGCCCAGACAGATGAAGTCTTCGCCGTTTCGGGGGTAGTTTCATGGAAATCTCAACTCTACCGGCCGCGCTCGCAACTTTGCGCGAACTGCTGAGCGCGATGAAGAAGTCGCCTGCCAAGCGTATTCGCGGCTTGGTCCTCCACCCGTGACGGCCTAAGATTCCCCCGTGCCTGATTCTTCGATGCAGCGCAGACGACGCGTGGTCATTACCGGCATTGGCGTTGTCAGTCCGAACGGGGTCGGCGCCGACACGTTCGCCACCAGTTGCACTGCCGGGCGAAGCGGGATTTTCGCACTGCCGGAATTTCCCGACGGCAATCTCAAATCTTCCGCTGCGGCGCAAGTGCGGGATTTTGATCCGACCACCTTCATGGATTTTGCCGAAGCGCGACGCGTGCCGCGGATGGTTCACCTGGCGCTGGCGGCGTCGCGCGAGGCACTGGCTTCGTCGAACTTTGA
>JACMJD010000190.1 GCA_014380825.1 Phycisphaerae bacterium
AAGAAGTGCTGATCAACGCGATCAAGCACGGCAACAAATTTGATGAGGGCAAGCACGTTCACGTCGAATGGAACGTCACGCCCGAACAGGCCGAGATCATCATCGAAGACGAGGGGCCGGGGTTTGAACGCGTCGAAGTGCCGGATCCGACGCTGGTCGAGAATCTGACCAAATGCAGCGGTCGCGGGATTTTGCTGATCGAGGCGTACATGTCGAGCGTCGAGTACAGCAACAAGGGCCGGCGCGTGCGTATGATCAAGAAGAACGACGGCGACGCGACGCCATGATGGTTTCATGACCGCTCGCGAGTCCGCTCGCATCACTCATGCTTTTTCCGCTTCGAACTGACGTCCCGCTGCGCTACACGCCTTGGATGAATTGGGCGCTCATCCTGCTGAACGTGCTGATGTACATTGTGCAGGTTCAGCAGGGACCAGAATTCACACAGCGGTTTGCGCTCAATCCCAGAAACGCCCAGCTATACCAATATTGCACGTACGCATTTCTGCATGGCAGCGTGATGCACTTGGCGGGGAACATGCTGTTCCTCTACATCTTCGGAAACAACATCAACGACCGATTGGGCCATATCGGGTATCTCGGTTTTTACCTTGCCGGCGGGGTGATGGCCGGGGTTGCGCACGTGATAGTGTCGGACGGCTCAGTGCTAGGCGCCAGCGGCGCGGTCGCCGCCATCACTGGCGCGTTTCTGATCCTGTTTCCGCGCGCCCGGGTGACCATCGTCTATTTTTTCATCCTGATCGGCGTCGCCGAAATCGCCAGCCTCTGGTTCGTCGGCGCGTTCTTCCTGATGGACGTGTTCTTTCAGGTCTCCGGTAGCTCGGGCGTTGCGCACATGGCGCACATCGGCGGATCGGTCTTCGGCGCGGGCGTTTGCCTGCTGATGCTCAGGCTGCGATTGCTCCCGCGCAATCAGTGGGATGTGCTGGCTTTGATCGATCGTTGGAATCGCCGCCGTCAATATCGTGACATCGTTGCGTCGGGTTATGACCCGTTCGCGTACGCAACGCGCAAGGCCGCGCATGATCCGAAGCAGGATCGGATCATCGAAATCCGCGCCGCCATCGCCGAGTCGATGGCCCACAGCAATCTGCCCGAAGCGGTGAAGGGTTTCATGGAACTGCGCGCCGTCGATCCCGCGCAAGTGCTGTCGCGACAGAATCAGCTCGACATGGCGAACTATCTCTACGAGCAAGACCTCCACGCCGCCGCCGCGGATGCGTATGAGGGTTACCTCCGTGTTTATCCGAAGGCTGATCAGGTGAATCACGTGACGCTGATTCTCGGGTTGCTGTACTCGCGATATCTGAATCGTCCCGATCGCGCCGAGCAGTTTTTGAAGCAGGTGATCGAGCGACTTCACGAAGGCAAGGAAGTCGAGCTGGCACGGGCGGAGCTTGCGAAGGTTACCGGCAACGCGCCGATCTAACGAGGATGCGATCATGCGAGTCCTCGTCACCGCCGGAAATACTCGCGAGAAGATTGATGACGTTCGCGATTGGGGAAACATTTTTACCGGCAACACCGGGTTCTCGATCGCCCGCGCGATCGCAGACATTGCCGACGTGGATTTGCTGACGAGCAATCGACAGCATCTGGAAGATTCGAAGAGCATTTCGCGCATTCACGCATCCGATTTCACATCGCACGCGGAGTTGAAGGGCGCGCTCGCGGCGCTGATGTCACGACAGAAATACGATGCGGTCTTCATGGCCGCTGCAGTTGCGGACTACAAACCGACGCGCGTATACGCGGTGCTCGAACGTCAACCTTCGGGTGAACGCGAAACTTGGATCGTAAAAGATGTGCAAGCCGGCAAAGTGAAGAGCACGCACGAGGAGATCGCGGTCCTCGGTCAGAAAACGGAGAAGCTCGTCGACCTGTTCCGCACGGAATGGAAGCACACAGGGTTGCTGGTCAAATTTAAGCTCGAAGTTGACGTTTCGAAGGACGAACTGATTCGCATCGGACAAGTCAGCCGCAAGAGCAGCGGGGCGGATTATCTGGTCGCCAATACGCTGGATATGGTTTCCGGTGACAAAGCGGGCGCATTTCTGCTCAGCGATGCGGGCGAAGAATGGGTGCCCCGAAACGACCTGTCCCCGCGTCTCAAGGGTCTGCTCCTCCCCAACGGGAAATAATTGCCTCCCTCCCTCGTAAGCAAGCCTATGGCCGGCGTCGGCCTGGGTTTGAAACTGCTTACTCTGGAGTCTGCCATGTTCTTTAAGCTAATGAAGTTAGGCGTGTTGAGCCTGGCCGGCGCGGCCGTGCTGGGTGCTGTGGTTTTTGGTCGCGATGTGTGCAGCTATGCCACCAGCGGCGCTCGCTCGTTTCGGTCGAGCGTGACCGACAACGTGCCGGTCGAATTCCAGCTTCGCCGGGCGCGCGATCTCGTGGACGACATCGTCCCGGAGATGCACGCCAACATCCGCATCATCGCGCAGCAGGAAGTCGAGATCTCTGCCCTGCGTGAAGACATCGCCCGCAGCAACAAGTCGGTCGGCGAAGAGCGTCAGCGCGTCGCCAAGCTGCGCGATGCGATGAACACGCAACAGGCCAGCTACACCTTCAACACGATCACGTACACGCGCGATCAGTTAAAGGATGACCTGTCGAACCGATTCGAAAATCTCCGCGAGGCTGAAGTCGTCCTCTCCGGCAAGCAGCGCTTGCTCGAGAACCGCCAGAAGTCGCTGGCGTCGGCCGCTCAGGTGCTGGAGCGCACGCGCTCGCAGAAGGCGTTGCTCGAAAGCCAGATCAGCGCGCTGGAAAGTCAGAACCAACTGGTGAAGAGCCAGTCGATCGGTTCAGGCGTGCAGATCGACAGCAGCAAGCTCGCGCAGTCGGAGAAGCTCATCGCCGACATCCGCAAGCAGCTCGATGTGGCCGAGCGCGTCCTCTCGCACGAGGCCAAGTTCAGCCAGGAGATCCAGGTCGACGTCGTCAACGAGAAAGAACTCGTGACGCAGGTCGACGATTACCTGGCCGGAAAGAAGCGCACCGAGACGGCACAGGCGCCTGAAGTGCGATGATCGTGATTACGTGATTACGTGAATACGTGATTACGTGAGAAAATGCGGCTGCATTCATCACGTAATCACGTAATCACTCGTCAATCTCCCCTTCGCGTTATACTTCAGCTTTCCCGGAGCTTCCCGTGCTGATCCTTCGCATCCGACATGCCGAGACCGCGCTGGCTGATGGACGGCTGGACGAAGCGTTCGAGCTGGTCCGTGAGCCGAAGCTGCGGGGCCATCGTCGCGGACAAGACTTGGCGACGCGACTGGTCGAAGCGTTCACGAAGCGTGGCCGAGAACACCTGACCGCTGGTCGATTCGCGGCCGCCCTCACCGACTGCGAGAAGGCCCAACAGCTCGCCGGCGATCAGCCACAGTTAATCGCGCTGCGAAGCGAAGCAATGGACGCGGCCACGAATCAGCGCCGCGCCGAACGGATCAAAGCCAACGCTGTCGCCGCTGCACGAGACGAGATTGACAACGGTCGACTCGCAGCCGGCGAACGATTGCTTGCCGTCGCCTCCGTTCATGACACCCGCGCTGGCCAACTGCTTCAAGAACTGGGCCAACGTCACAACCTGGTTGACTCGGCCGTGAAAGGCGCGGACGACGCGCTGGATCGTGACGACATCGACGCGGCGTTGGTTGAGCTCGATCGAGCACGTCATGCCGATCGATCCGACAAGCGAATCAAGGAACTGTCCGACCGATTGAAACACGTCCTGCGCGATCGGCTGAACGAAGCCATTGAAGAAGGCCGCCTGGATCGCGCCGATTCGCTCGGGCAAAGGCTGATTCGCGTGGATGAGCAAGGCGCCGAATCGCAGCATCTGCTGGCCGCGCTCGCGCAGTGCAAGGCGGCGTGGGAACGAATCGATCACGGCCGAGTGCATGATGCCGAAGAAATCTGCCGGCGATTGATGGTTCAATTTCCCAAAGCCAAATGGATCACCGAAGCTTGCAAACATCTGTCGGCGGCGAATGATTCGATGGAGTCTTTGCGCACCGGTCCGCTGGGATTGCTCACGACCGCGCCGACTTTCCGACACGATGCACCGACGCAATCACCGAGCATGTCGCCTCGTATCACCCGCGTCTCGCCCGTGCCGAGCGCCCAGCCCGGGCGAGACGCCCGTGATACTGGGAACGGTCTTCCGTCGAAATTCATCGTCCCGGTCGATGGTGCCGGCAGTTGCTTGGTGTTTCGTCAATCGACGGTGACGATTGGCCCGATTAGCTCGGATCGAATTCCGGACATCGGCCTGATCGCCGAAGCCGGCGCGCCGGTGGCGACGATCGAACGGGCGGATGAAGACTATTTCCTCCGCGGCTCGGTGCTCGCGGTAAATGACAAGCCCGCGGCCAACAAACTTCTCGTCTCCGGCGATCGCATCTCCCTCACGCCGCGATGTCGCGTCAGTTTCATCGTGCCCAGCGCCGCCAGCACGACCGCCGTGCTCGATCTGATCGGCGCGCGGTTTCCGAGGGCCGACGTTCGTCGCGTCGTGCTGCTCGATCGCGAGCTGGTCATCGGCCCCGGCATGAGCAGTCACATGCGTTGCGACACAACGCCCGAGCCGATCGTTCTACACGTCCGCGACAACCGTCTGTTCTGCCGCTCCACCGCCGAAGTTGAAGTGAATGGACAACCGATGGATCGGGAAAAAGGAATTCCGGTTGGGGCGAATGTGCGCGTGGGTTTGGTTTCGTTCGTCGTGACTAAGGCATAGTTGCCAGTTCCCAGTTGTCAGTTGCCAGTGAAGACCGGCAACAAACAACTGGCAACTGACAACTAACAACTGGCAACTTTCAATGTGGACCTACCAATACAAACACGGCGACCGACCTCTCGAAGGCTACACGATCCAGCGCGCCGCCGGTCGCGGTGGCTTCGGCGAAGTGTATTACGCGACGTCCGACAGCGGCCGCGAGGTGGCGCTCAAGGCCGTGCACGGGTACGAGCAGATCGAGCTGCGCGGCATCAGCCAGTGCATGAACCTCAAAAGCCCGCACCTGGTTTCGATCTTCGATGTGAAACACAACGAACAGGGCCGGCCATTCGTGATCATGGAATTCGTCGACGGGCCGAGCCTGCGGGGATTGCTTGATGAATCGCCCAGCGGGCTAGGTGAGCAGAAGAGCGCATTTTTCCTGCGCGAGATCGCCAAGGGCCTGACATTTCTCCACGACTGCGGCATCGTTCACCGCGATCTGAAACCCGGGAACATTTTCTACGAGAACGGCTACGTCAAGATCGGTGACTACGGCCTGAGCAAGGCGATCACGGTTGGCCAGACGTCGCAGCAGACGGTGACGGTCGGCACGGTGCATTACATGGCCCCGGAAATTGGCGCGGGCCGTTACGACCGCTCGATCGACATCTACGCGATGGGCGCGGTGCTGTTTGAGATGCTGACCGGAACCGTGCCGTTCGTCGGTGCGAGCCCGAGCGAAATTTTGATGAAGCACCTGTCGGCCGAGCCAGATTGCAAAGGGATTTCCGAACCGTTCGCGACGGTCATCAAGAAGGCGATGCACAAGGATCCAACCCGTCGCTATCAATCGGTTCAGGAGATGGTGGAAGCAGTGTTCGGGGCGGAGCACGTGCGAAACAGCATGTCGGTGTTCGCAGCGGAAGAGTTGAGCGTCGTCGCGGGACGCGTTGCGCAGCGAATAACCACCGCGGGCTCCCCAACTCCCAAGGCGACCGAGTCGTCTTCAGTGGTCGGCAACACACCGATTCACGGCCGGACGATGTGGGACCGGATGAGCCAGCGCTTCGATCGCGCCGGCGATCGGGTTGCGCAGCTTGGCGAAGGACTGTTCGCCGGGCAGAAGCTGGACAATTCACCGCTGAACTTTGACGAATTGAACGAGCGCGATTCGATGACGAAGCGCGACCGACGATTACTGGCGGTCTTCGTATCGCTCGTGATCGCGCTGGCGGCGGGCGTGATGGCGTCGGGTTCGCACGGCGCGCCTGTCGGCTATGCAATCGCCATGTTTTGCACCACGTGGGGCGCAACGTTGGGCATCTGCGCAAGCTGGCGATGGATGATGCCGAAGATGGCGAACGATTCGCCTGGCGCGAAGCGGTTCGCCGCGGCGATGCTCGCGATGGGCGGCGCCGTCGGGTTCTCCGCCGTCAATTGGCTGGTGATCGGCCAGGGCCCGATGATCGGCACTTGGATCGCCGTCATCATCACGTTCCTGGCGAACGATTCGCGGCAGTGGATCGACCCTTGGCGGAGCGATCGCGTGCGCATGAAGTTCGCGGTGCAGTCGGCGTTCTGCGCGTGGATCGCGTCGATGTTTTTTCAAGGCTCGTCTTCGCTGGCGGTGGCGGTTGTCGCCGGGACTGCGCTGATGGTGCAAGTGCTCACGCCGTGGGATGCAAAAGGCGCCGAAGAGCGACGCAACGCCGGCAAGCGTGGATTCGATGTCATTCCGACACCGCCCACGCCACCGACACCGCCAGTTCCGAGGAACGTCGGCTTTGGTGAACGAGGTGCTCAAGCGTTCGCGGTGGCGAATACGCAGGGCGATTACAACGTCACGGCAGATACGTCATCGCAACCCGCCTTTGCATCGCGCGTTCCGCCGCGATGGATGCGCGTCGCGTGCATGATCTTGTTCGCCGGAATGTTCACCGGCGGCGTGATGTTGCTGATCGGTGCGTCCAACCGCGCGTTCGCGCCTCACGCGGATGAAGAAGCCATGGCCCGTGGCTTCGGCATCGGCCTGATTATCGCCGGCGCCTGCGCGTTGGTGCGTTCGATGATCGGCCGATACGTCAGCTTTTTCCAGTTCATCATCCGGCCGACGCTGCTGCTGCTGTGCTTCGAATCGATCGTCATCTCGTCGATCATCACCAGCAGCACGCCGAATATGCAGGGCGACGAGAAAATGATCGGGATGTTTTTCATGATCTTCCCGGCCGTGCTGTTCGTGACGATCTTGCTGATCTCGTGGCAGTTCAG
>JACMJD010000191.1 GCA_014380825.1 Phycisphaerae bacterium
CAGCAGCACATCCATGCGGGCCGGGTCCTGCACCAGCTTCATGCAGCCGGCGTCGATGATCAGCTCTTCGTATTCGATGTTCGGATATTCGTCCTCGTGAACCTTTCGCGAGCAATTGAGGAACAAGCCATCGGAAAGCTTCATGATGTTCGCTTTGTGAAACACCGTGATCTTTTTCCGCCTGAGCTTGGTCGCATAGCGGAAGGCGTAGCGTGAGATGCGCGTACACGCGACTTCCGATGCAACTTTCAGCGAGGTGACCACGCCCGGCACCACTTCATTTTCGATTCCGCTGTACAGCCCTTCGGTGTTCTCGCGCACGATCACCATGTTCACGTTCTCAAACCGCGTCTTCACGCCCGGCAGCGATCGCACCGGTCGCACGGCGGCGTACAGCTTCAGCTTCTGTCGCAGTTGAACGTTGACGCTTTTGAAGCCCGTGCCCACCGGGGTGGTGACTGGGCCTTTGAGCGCAACTTTGTGCGCGCGGATGGCGGCGATGGTGCGCTCCGGCAGGACGCTATCGAACCCCGCCTCGAGCGCGGCCGTGCCTGCGGGCAATTCGACCCAGTCGATGGAAGCGCCCGCCGCTTCCAGTACGCGTTTGGCGGCGCCGGTTACTTCCGGCCCGATTCCATCACCGGGAATGAGAACAATGGTGTGCTTCGCCACGAATACTCCAATCATCAATCGAACGGACGCAACACTATACGCGCGAGACACATACCCACAATGCGGCGCGTGGCATCTCAAGATTTCGCACGATCATTGAATCGCGAACTCGCCGCAAGCGGCGCCGCTAAACAGGGCGGATAGACCGCATCGCAGTCGTCAGGGTCCGCACCCCCGGAATAGACCGCGCGTTGACCCGCGTTCACTCTCGATCTTCAGGTTATCGACCCCGCGGAATCTTTGGTCCCGCTCTGCGCGTTACGTACGGTTCATCCGTCGCGAAAGCCAGGGAGACGGAAAATGCTGAATCAGACGTTAGTCGACACGGGGACTCGGTATGCCGGCGATCAATCCACGCGCCGCGTGCGCCCGCTCGTTCCGCCGGTAATCCGGCGCACGGGCAAGACTGGCGCTGCGCTCAAGACGACCGGGCAGATCCTGATGGCGGCCGCGCGTGTCGCGCTGGATGTTTACACGGTCGGTTCCACAGTCTGCGACGGGCCGTTCACGAGGCTTCGCCGCAAATTCTTCCCACAGATTCGCGGCGCGTCCGATGTACGCGCGGCCGTTGGATATACGCGAATCCTTGGCTCCGTTCCACGCATGCCTCAGCGCCGAACACAGATCGGCAAAGCCATGGCATCGCACCTGGACCCGCATGGCAGCACCGCAAGCGCGCATCGGGTGGTCGCTCGCTCCATCCTTCGCTCGCCCGGCGAGCATCGAACGATCCTCATCACCAGCCCGGGCACCGGCGACGGCAAGAGCGTCTGCGCGACAAATCTGGCGCTGGTGCTCGCCCGGTCTGGCCGATCGGTGCTGCTGGTGGACGGCAACCTTCGCCACCCCACGTTGCACACGAACCTCGATTTGCAGAACGTCACCGGCCTGATCGACGCCATGCGATCGGCGGCCGCGCTGCGATGGGGGATACAACCCAGCGGCATCAACAAGCTCGACTTCCTTCCCGCGGGCGTCGTCTACGAAGATGCGCCCAAGGTCACCAGGCTGCTGGCGATGGCCGAAACCAAGGCGCTGCTCATCGATCTCACGCTGCGATATGACCACATCGTGATCGACGCGTCGGCGATGAACGCCGGCGACGACGCATCGCTGCTCGCTCGAAGTTGTGACGCAACGGTGCTGGTCGTTCGCGCCAAACACACGACGCACGACGACGCGACGAGGGCGATGAAGCGGCTCGCCGATGCCGGCGCGAACGTCGCGGGTGTCGTTATCAACGCGACGAAAAATCGTCGCGACGCCGGCGAGGGTACGAGTCAAACGATGGTCAACTGGCAACCGACACCGCCGCCACAACCTCCGGTGCTGTCAGTAAAACCGAAGGGCGAACCCGCGCGCGAGCACGAGCAACTTCAACGCGTGTGATGTCATCTTCCTCTCCCGGTGTACCGGGAGAGGAAGTAAGACGAAGACAACCCCCGCTCATTGTCCGCCCCGCGGTTTGAGGATCATGAACCGCTCTGGGTTCGGCAGCGGCGAGAATCCGCACTTGGCGTAGACGTCGTGCGCATCGCGCGTGGCCAGCACCCAGCGGCGGAGATTCTGATGTTGCGGATGATCCAGCGCGAACCGCATCCTCGTGGTCGCAATTCCTTTGCCGCGATGATCGGCATCGACGAACACGTCCGCGATCCATCCGAACGTCGCGCGATCGGAGACGACGCGCAGATATCCGACTTGCAAATCATTCAGGTACGCACCGACGACCAGCGACGAACCGGCGGCCGCGCGTTCGACGCGATCGCAGGTGATGCCGGGGCTCCAGTAAGAGTTGGTCAGCCAATCATGCAGGCGGGCGAAATCCAGACGCTTCGCGTCCTCATCGATTTCGTACTGGCCATGCACGCGCTTCACGGCTCGTCCTGTTTTTCCGCCAGCATCGGGCTGTGATCCAGCGAGCGCATCATGCGCCACAGCCGTCCGTCGACGCGCACAAGCTGGTAGCCCAGGTGTCGGTAAAATCCAACGGCTCGCGTGTTGGTGGCCGAGACGTCCAGCTCGATGCGATCCGCCTGCCAGCTTCGGAAGTATTCTTCAGCGCGCACGTGCATCGCCCGGCCAAACCCTTTGCCGCGGAACGCGGGCGCGATGTAGTAGAGATTGACGTAGCCGATCGTCAGGCCGTACGGGACCTGCATTTCCATCTGCCCGACGCAGCGCTTGCCAAGAAACGCCAGCACGTGGCCATCGGGGAATTCATCGACGCGCGAGCGCAGCCAGGGGAGGTAGGTTTTCGTTGAGCAGGTTTTATCGTCGCCAAAACTGGCGCGATGCGTATCGCGATAAGCGCCGAGCACGAGCGAACGATCTGCATCCGGATCGATCGTGCGAAACGTCAGCGAAGCGGTTTCGATCATGCGCCAATCAGCATGACGCGCGCTATTCGAGATCGCAAGCATTTGTCCCCGCCGCTTGCGGCGTCGCAGATCGGAAAGCGTGAACCGCCTGATCTGCGACACCGCAAGCGGCAACCAACAGCAAGCTTATCTCGTCGCGGGTTTCACCATTCGCTCGTACATGATCGCTTCCATCCACTTCTCTTTCCCATCCGCATAAAACGTCCACTGCGATTTGAAGTGGTTGTCGTCTTCGAAATTGATCCGCACCTTGTCCATGTGACCGACATCGCGGCTGGCCATGTTGGTGCCGTCGAGGAATGTGAAGGTGATCGATTTGCCGTCGTCGGAGATTTCGGTGGCCTTCAATCGCGGCTGGTTCTTGGCCATGCAGTAGTGCGTGAGCAGCAGGTCCGGGCCGTCCAGGTGATACATCGTGGCCATGCCGCTGTTTGGTTCGTCGCTGTGCGCGAAGCGCGACTTTTCCATCACACAGCTTCCGCCGGCGATAACTTCGATTTCGAGAATTTCAGTCCATCCCTTGCTGCTCTTGCCTTCCCACTGGCCGGCGGTCGCTTTGATGCGATCGTACGCCGCGAGCGTTCTTGCGTCGGGCTTGCTCGGTTTCGTCGTCGGCTCGGTCCAGGCGGAGCTGACGATGAGAAGCGTAAGCACAATTGATGCGGCGACGGTTCGCACTTTCACGGTGGCACCTCCAGATGAAACGAACGTTGCAGCTTCCGATGATTATGTTGCCGAGCGATCGAAACTCGTGAGCAACCGATTACTTCCCAACAGCCGCAACCGGTTCCTGCACGGGCGTTCCCTTCACCGTGATCCGCACCGGATGCCCGAACCACGCCCGCGGATGTTGATCGGTGTACATCGACTCAAGCGTCGCGGTCACATCCGCCATCGTACCGTCGGCGGGGGCCCAGCCGTCGTGGATGTCGGGGAAATCGGTGGAGCAATTGGCGCATTTCTTGTCGCTGCGGAATCGGATCGGGCACCAGAAGCTCTCGACGTTTCGCAGCATCTCCGAGCCCAGCGACCACACGCCCGTCATCCAATCGCAGTACAGGCACCAGATCAGATCGTGCCCGACCAGGCCGCTGAACTTGTGCCGCGACACGTTCACCCAATCGGCGTTGTTGTATTTGGGCAGATCGATCAGCCAGGTGATGGGCGGATAGATGAAAACCTCCGCCAGGCGCACGATCCAGAACGCGGGCGTGACGATCGCGGTAAGCCAGACGGCGGCGTGATTTCGCCAGCGACCGACGAGTTGGTTCGAGAACTGAAAGATGCGTGGTTGCTTCATCGCGGCCGGATGCGCGAGTTCGTGCAGCAGAGTCCAAAGTAAGACGGTCGACACTTGAGCGACGATCGCCGCCGCCAGTCCGATCCATCCGCCGAGGATTGGACCGACGAATAGTGGGGCGACCGTGAAGAACGTGATCGGCAGATCCAGCCAAGGCGCGCGACAGAGCGCGTCCGAGATGCGACGCCCGACGGAGCCAAGTTTCGGGATCAGATGCAACAGCCCCGCGCCAAGCATTAACACGCTGAGCATCCATCCCGTGAGCAAAAGGAATTGCACCATCATGCGTAACAGCCTACTCCCTCTCCCGGCGTACCGGGAGAGGGCTTAATGCCGCAAACGCGCGAACGAACGCCGTCGCGAGCGGATTCTCAATGCCATGCAACGAATTGAGATCGCGCATTCGAATGTGGCTGCTCATCAAAGATTTCTCGCGCTCGCGCGAACGATCGTCCGTGGGTAAGAAACGATCATGGCGAAGTCACAACAAAGCAAGAAGATCACGCGTCGAGGCGAGAAGGTTCGCGTCAAAGAAACGGATGTAGCGCTACCGGTTAAACCCGTGCGCGGCGCGCGTCCCGGTCCAACCGTCGCGGCCGCCATCGATCGTCGTAAACAAATCGTCGACGACGAACCGAAGGGCCGCGGTCGCTAATTCGATTCGATCTCGCGCAGGATGTCGTTCAGCTCCGCAAGCTGCGTCTCGATCGACATTCGCTCGAGCGGCGGGACGTGCAGAAATCCGATCTGCTTCCCCACGCCGTCAAACTTTCTCAGGCCGCGGTAGTAAATGTAATTACACAGATAATCGCCTGCGTCATCGCTCGGCCTGCGGGTGTTCGATTCGATTGCGAAGGTTGGTGTTTGCCACATTGTTCCGGCGATCCGTGTCGGGCAACCCGGGTCGATTTCATCGATCGACACGTTGCCGCGAACGTCGCTTCGAGCTCCGATCACGTTGCGACCGAACTTTTCCAACCGCATGCGTGAAGATTTCCCCGCGACGCCCAGCATTAGCCAGCGATCGAACGAATCCGGATCGAGGCGATCCAGAAACGCATCGACCGCCGAGTACGAAACTTCGATCAACTCGAACCGCCGCCCGCACTGCTCGGCCAGCAGCGCCGACGGGTTCACGTCGAAGCCTTCGAACGCCAGGAAACCGGTGACCAGTGTGCGATCGGAATTCATTTCGTCTTCTGCGTCGCGGCAGCAGTGCGAATCATCTCAACGACCGTCTTGGCGTGATCGTTGGGAATCGGAATCGACAGATTGTACTGCGCGATCTTCCATTCCCCGTTGATCAATCGCAGCACGCCGCTGCCGCGACACGTGCCGAGCTTGTCGTTTTGCAGCATCTCGTCGAACCACGCGAGGTCGTTGGACGGCGCCATCGCGATGTGCCTGTCCGAGGACGTGTACGTCCAGCCCTTGCCTTGCGAGAAGTACGGATGAGCAAACGCGCGGAATGACGGCACGTCCCAGCGCTCGGTGGCGTCGGTGCCGAGGAACACGCCTTCGGGAGCGAAGCAATCGAAGTATATCTTCTCGTCCGCGCGCGCGGCGGCTGCGTGAAAGCGATCGAGCGTCTGATCGACCGGCGTCCGCGCGATCGTTCGACATCCGGTGACAAGCGCGATCAGCAAAATTGACCCGAAGATTGTTGTCCGCATAATTCCTCGCTTCATCATCTTTATACCGGGAAGGACCACATGATCGCGACGTGTACAGGCTGCGGGAAGCAATTGAAAGTTCGCGACGAGCTCGTCGGCAAGAAGCTTCGCTGCCCGGGTTGCGGCGCGACGTTCGAAGCCAGCAGCGCTGCGCCGGCTGGAACATCCGCTACGCGATACGACCCGAAAAACAAGTTGGTCAAAGAAAAGGGCGCCGGCGTAGCGATCTCCTGGGGGCCGATCCTAGGAATCGGCGCGGTCGTGCTGGTGGTGCTGGGCATCATCCTGTTCATCGTCGGCCCGGTGTCGGTGAAGAACGAATGGGAGAAGATTGGCGGCAAGGCGCGCGATGATGTTGAAGAAGTCGTGTCAAAAGGTGTGCAGGCGCACCAGTCGGCGGTGGGTGATTGGAATCCGCGCAAGCCCGGCAACATGCCGCGGGCATTGGACGAGACGATCTTCATCCGCCCAATTTTCGTGATGTCGATGCAGGAGAAAATCTTCTTCAAAGGCGCCACCACCGAAGGCGGCTTCAGCGGGTACTACAATCCGAAGACCGGCCAGGTCGACGCCGACGTTGGCTTGGGCGGCGTGAGCCTGACCGGGCTCGGCGCGATCAAAGAGGGCACGCAGAAGATCAAGGTCACCGGCGCGATGAAGGGCAGCGAAGCCGCGGTGATGGTTGATGGCAAGCCGGCCGTGATCGTTTATCCGCCAGAAGAAAAGGACTGATAAACGCACTTTTCTTCGATTCGTTCTGTGCCGCAGCCTCACGCGCGTTACCAACGATATATCCGGCCACGCTGAGGTTGGTTTCACGTCCACAATTCTGACGCACGGCCGCACGTGAAAATTCCTGTGATAGAGTTGGATCGTCCGCATCAGAAAGTCGGCGAAGATTCTTATCGCGCGCACGCGTTTCGCGCGATCCGCTTGATCATCGCGCATCGACTTTTCGCACCGAGGCGTCCGTGCGAGTGCGGTGTATGGGGCACGTTTTTTGTTGGGTGCATCTAATGTTTGTACAGGAGTTTGCGATCATCGTTTCCGCTGATCACTTTCAGCACGTGGACGCGTGTCGAGTCGGCCGCGTTGCGATGAAAAATTGGTTCGCCAAAGTCATCGTGCTGGATCTAAGCCGCGCCCGCGATGCCACGACCGCTGCATTCGCCGATCTAATCGTGCTGCGCCGCCGGCTATTGAACGACGGCCGCGACCTGCGACTTTCCGGCCTGCACGACCGTGCGGCCAAGGTCTATCACGTCAATCGTCTCACCGACGTTTTGCCTCAGCGATAAAAGAAAAAAGAAATTTCTGCCACGAAGGCACGAAGACACGAAGGAAATGCGGAGACCAAAATTTCGCTTC
>JACMJD010000192.1 GCA_014380825.1 Phycisphaerae bacterium
GTTTGCGGGAACAGCTTAGCCGGAAGGTCCAGGTACACGCCGCCCGGACGTCCGGAGACGGCGGCACGGATGGCCCGCGCCACGCCCACGCCGATATCCTCGGCGTGCAGGACCCTGAACGCGGCCTTGGCGTGCGGCCTGGCGATGGCGAGCTGGTCCATCTCCTCGTAGTCGCCCTGCGAAAGGTCGACGATCTCGCGCTCGCTCGAGCCGCTGACGAGGATCATCGGAAAGCAGTTGGTGGTGGCGTTGGCCAGAGCGGTCAATCCATTCATGAAGCCGGGCGCGGACACCGTGAGGCAGATGCCCGGCTTGCCCGTCATGAAGCCGGCGATGGAAGCGGCATACCCGGCGTTCTGCTCATGGCGGAAAGCGATCACGCGCAATCCCGCCGCCTGCAACCTGCGCGTGAGATCGGTGATCGGGATGCCGGGCAGGCCGAAGATCGTATCGATGCCGTTCAGCTTGAAGGCATCGATGACGAGTTGGAAGCCGTCGACTTCCTGCGAGGGGCGATTGGCTTCGCCGCTGGCCGTTTTCGGCGTGTCGTCGGCGGTCGTGGCCGCCGTTACGGGTGGCTTGGCTGCGATGACTGAAGACATGGTTCGTTCCCGTTGATGGATCCGGTTCGGCGTTCTTCGTCACCTGCCTGCATCGCCTGTGCGCAAACCCAATCGCTCGACGGAACGTTTAACGTTCGACGGTGGGCAACACGTTGGCTTAGGGGGCGGATTACGAAAATCCATCCTATAGTATTGGCTGAAGCGGGGTCATTGACCCCTGTCAATTTCTCTCGCCAAGAGTCGGGCTGTCAGGCTTGACCTGAACCTGCTACCGATGCGCTCGATGAATCTCGTTGCAAACCATCCCGAAAGCGTGAGGCTTCGTGCTCAGCTGAGTGAGAACGTTGTTCTCAAGCAGATGAAGGCGAGTGCGATGGCGGAACTAGAACCGCTGTTGTCGGTGGTCGATTGCCATAAGGGCGAATGCTTGATTCGGCAGGGTGCTCTCGATATGGAGCAGTATTTTTTACTCGACGGCATATTGAAGCGGGTCGTCGCAAACAAGCAGGGCAGAGAAATGATCTTGCGTTTCGCCGACGCCGGTGCGATGGAGACGAGCTACGCTGCGTGGAGGCTCAACACGCCGGCGCCGTACAGCATCATGACGGTGACGAAAGCGCGTGTAGCGAAGTTGCCGCTGCCGCAGTGGGCAGCTTTTCTCGACCGGCATCCGGACCTGAAGCAGGTATTCGAGTTCGAAGTGATGCATTTGATGAGCGAGATCATGGCGCACACGATTACATTGCATCTGCTCGATGCGCCGGGTCGCGTGCTTCGCTTTATGCGAAAGCACGCCGAACTGGCGGACCGCGTTCCGCAGAAAGAACTCGCGTCGTATCTGAATCTTTCGGCCGAGACGCTGTCGCGGCTAGGCAGGGCGCACCGTGCGCATGCGGGCGAGACCGCGCCCGATTAGCGGCCAGAACAGCATTACGAGCGCGAGCGCCGTAATGCCGCCGACCAGCCAGTTCGAAAAGAACACGCGAACGTCGCCCTGCGAAATGATCATCGACTGACGAAACGAGTCCTCGGCCCGGTCCCCCAACACGAGCGCCAGTACCAGCGGCGCGAGCGGGTAGTCGAGCTTCTTGAACACGTACCCGATGACGCCGAACAGCAGCATCAGCCAGATGTCGAGCATGGCGTTATGTACGGTGTAAGCGCCGATCGCGCAGATCACGATGATGACGGGCGCGATGATCGAAAACGGAATTCGCAGGATTGCTGCGAAGAGTGGGACGCAAGTAAGTACGATCAGCAGCCCGGCGATGTTGCCGAGGTACATGCTCGCGATCAGTCCCCAGACGAAGTCTTTTTGCTCGACGAACAGCAGCGGCCCCGGCTGCAGTCCCCAAATCAGTAAACCACCGAGCAGCACCGCCGCAGTCGGCGAACCCGGGATGCCCAGCGCGAGCATCGGCAATAACGCGGACGTGCCCGCCGCGTGCGCTGCCGTTTCCGGCGCTATGACACCTTCGAGCTGACCGGTGCCGAACTTGGCCCCATCGCGTGACGTGCGCTTGGCAACGCCGTAGCTCATGAACGACGCCGGGGTTGCGCCGCCCGGCGTTATTCCCATCCAGCAGCCAATCACACAACTGCGCAGCGACGTCATCCAATACTTCGGAAGCTTCGCCCACGTTTCAAAGACCACCTTCGGATTGATCTTGGCGGTCTTGCCGCTGAACGACAGTCCTTCTTCCATCGACAACAGGATTTCACCGATGCCGAACAGACCAATGACCGCGATCAGGAAATCGAAGCCGCGCAGCAGTTCCATGAAACCGAAGTTCAGCCGCAGCTGGCCGGTGACCGTGTCCATCCCGACCGCGGCCAGCGCAAAGCCGAGCATCATCGATGTCAGTGTTTTCCACGGCGATCCCTTGCCCATGCCGATGAAACTGCAAAAGGTAAGCAGATACACCGAGAAAAATTCGGGCGGCCCGAATTGCAATGCGAATTGCGCGACCAGCGGTGCGAGAAACGTAATCATCACGACCGCGACGAACGCGCCGACGAATGACGACGTGAACGCGGCTGTCAGGGCCTCGCCCGCGCGCCCCTGCTGCGCCATCGGATAACCGTCGAACGTCGTCGCGACCGACCAGGGCTCGCCTGGAATATTGAAAAGAATCGAGGTGATCGCCCCGCCGAACAGGGCCCCCCA
>JACMJD010000018.1 GCA_014380825.1 Phycisphaerae bacterium
AGCTGGCAATTGTGCTGGCGATGACGCTGATCTGCGCGGTTGTCAGCTACGCCGGGATCTGGGCGGCGTATGGATTTCGATATTCGATCACGCCAAACCCGGATGTCCGCATGAACCTGCCGATAATCGTGCGCGCGGCGGTGCGCAGCCAGTTGATGGTCGCGCATCCGGAGATTGATGACCCATCCGGCGAAGCGATCGCCGAAGGCATGAAACATCCGCCGCGCATCGCGCGCGTCGTCGTTTGGCTGAACGATCGTCAACTTCTGCCTGAAGCCTGGCTGAGCGGTTTCCTCGACACGTACGCAACCACGATCCGTCGCTGGGCGTTTCTGTCGGGCGATCGGCGCGACACCGGTTGGTGGTATTACTTCCCGCTGGCGTGGCTGTTCAAATCGCCGCTGGCGACGATCACCGCGGTCGGCATCTCAATCGTACTGGCGCTGCGCACGCGACTGGTCAAGCGCATTCGGCACCTGGATCGATGGACTACCTGTTGCCTGGCGATCCCAATCATCATCTACGCCGCCAGCGCGATGTCGTCGAACCTGAACCTCGGCGTGCGGCACATCCTGCCGATCGTGCCGCTGATTTTTGTTAGGGTGGGCGTAACTGTCGCGCACGCCCGCGCGATCGCGCCGCGATTCACCACCGCGAGCATCGCGATTCTCGGCGCGGGATTGCTGGTCGAATCGATCTCGGCCGCGCCCGATTACATCGCGTACTTCAACGTTGCCGCCGGTGGTTCGCGCGGCGGGATTCGGTTGCTCGGGGATTCAAATCTCGATTGGGGACAGGATCTGATTCTGCTCCGGAAATGGCAGCAGGCGCACCCGGAGATCGATCTGATCCTGGATTATTTTGGCAGCTCCGATGCGAATTACTACGTGAAGTTCACGCCGCTGATCGTGAACAACGCGGTTCCCAATCCCGGCGCGCTCGGACGTGACCGTTCGGGGCGGCAAGTGCTGGCGATCAGCGCAACGAAATTGCAGGGTATCTATCCACCGGTAGCGCCGCATCCGTTCTATGCGTACATGCGGGAGCGCGCGCCGTCGGAAGTGCTCGGGGGAACGGTCTACCTCTATGAGTTGCCGTTGCAGGACTGACGGTGCATCCTCCTCCGCGCGAGAATTTCAGATCCCGCCCACGCCGCGTGTAAGCGTACGCGCGAACGCCCGGATTCTTGCGCGGGGGCATCGAGAAGCATCCAACCCTGCGCGAGTACGCTCAGGGGCGGCGTCGGGAATCTCAGTGCTCGCTTGAGCACGCGCGGGTCAATTGAAACCGTACGCGGTGATCTTGTATGTGCCGTCGGGTTGCTTCATCAGCGTTGCTTGAAATGTTTTGCTGAGTTTTTCGAAGGTCAACGTGCCATCGACATCCGCGCGCTCTCCCCGCTCGGCGACGATGAACGATGGATCATCCATCTTGCCCCAGAATTTCATCTTGCCGGTTTTCGGGTCGGCCAGTCGCGCCATGGCATCGAAATCGACATCGGTGGTGCAACGCGCCTGCGCGGCGGGAAGATTTCCCGCGATCAGGTCATCGATAAACGCCTTGGCCTGATCGATCGCCGGGTGCGAGCGATGCGAGATCCACCACACCATCGCGCCGCCGGCCACGACGATTAACAGCAGCAAGACGCCGATCGCCTTGGCGAACGGCTTGGGCTGAGCGGATTCAACGGGGGCGGCTTCGGTCATATCGCTCACGATAATTCCAACCTGTTCCGACCGCTAGCGGACGACGTCAGCGTCTTCATCGTCCATTCCGATCCCGCGGATCGCCCGGCGGATAGTCGGCCGCGTATGTGAATACGGTACGCACGTATTCCACGCCCGGCATCTCGTCGATGTCCTTTACCTTATATGACTCCACCAGCCCTTCGATTACACCTTCATTGGGATTTATCTTCGCTACCTCAACCCCGGCGTCGGACAACCGCGTCACGACGGAATCCATGTCATCGCAATGCTTGTCATCAATGACCACCACGATCTCTGACATGTACGCGTCCATTGCTCACCGTCCTGTTTGCGGCGAGCAGTCTACAACGATACGAGATGATCGACGAACCGAGATTATTTCATGGAAGATCAGCGATGGCGACTTGCTCACACACCCACCAGCGATTTCGCCGGGAGCGTGACGGTGAAGGTGCTGCCTTCGCCGACTTCGCTTTGCACCGTGACGATCCCGCCCATCGCTTCGATCAATCGCCGGGTGATCGCCAAGCCCAGGCCACTGCCTTTGGAGCGGTCGCGGTCGGCGTTCTTGAGCTGGAAGTATTCGTCGAAGATCCGATCCAGATGCTGGGCCGGGATTCCGCAACCGGTGTCGCGCACATGAATGGACACGCTGCCGTTCTCGTTCTTGCCCGCCGACACGGTAATCGTGCCTTTGTCGGTGAACTTGATCGCGTTGCTGATGAGGTTGGTCAGGATGCGTGAGAGCTTCACGCGATCGGTCCGCACCGTCAGCGACGCCGGCGGGAGCGGGCACTCGAAGCCCAGTCCCTTCTCGCGCGCGGTTTGCTGCAGCGGGCGGCACTCGTCGCTGATCAAATCGCGCAGCGAAACGATCGTTTCCTGAAGATCGAGCTTGCCCGAATCGAACCGAGTGATGTCGAGCACGTCGCTGACCAGATCGACCAGCGTGAGCGCGCTGCGCTTCAGATCGCTGGCGATTTCGGGAATCTCGCTGTTCATCGCCGGCGAGGTCGCGGCGCGCTGCATCAGCTCGGCGAGCAGGCTGATGGCGTTGGCGGGCGTGCGAATATCGTGCGAGACCGCCGCCAGGAAGCGGCTCTTGCGCATGCTCGATTCTTCCGCTTCGCGGCGTCGCGCATCAAGCTCCGCTTGCAGCGCGGTCAACTGCGTCACATCCACCCAGCCCACCACGGCGCCGGTGATCTCATCGCCGCGCCCGTGGATTGGCGCGGCGCTGACCAGTACGCCGAGCCTGCGCCCGCCGGCCAGCACAAACTCGCATTCTTCGCCGGTGACGATCTCGCCCTTGGTGGCGCGTACGACCGGCCGCCGCTCGAATGGGATCGGCTGGCCGTTGCTGAATACCTTCCAGCGCGATTCCAGGCTCGGGAAATCCAGCTCGGTCTGTGCCGGCACGTTGATCATCGCGCTGCCGGCCGGATTGACGATGATCTTCTTCGCCTCGGCATCCACGATCCCGATGCCAAACGGCACGGTGTCGAGCACCGTTCGCAGTCGGCGACGCTCTTCGCTAATGCGTTCGAACAGCTCCGCCGCTTCCAGGCTGATCGACGTTTGCGCCGCCAGCGATTCGATCAACGCGATCTGCTCGTCGGTCCAAGTGTGTTTGTCGGCGTGATAGACCTCCAGCGAACCGACGGAGCGCCCCTCGACGCGCAGCGGTGCAGCGAGCACCGATTTAATCGGCGGGCCTGAGCGCGGCACCGGGATCGTCACTTCCGGACGCAGCGCGACATCTTCGAGATATCCGGTCCGCCCGCGCTCCAGCACCAGCGCCGCGAACGACTGCTTGTACGGCCAGCTCTCCTGCTGAAGACCATCGACGAAACCGTGATGACAAACCACATGCACCTGGTCGCCGCGGCGTTGCAGGATCGCCGCCGCCGCTTGCGGGCCGTTGATCAGCTCGCCCAGCGTCTGGCAGATCTTGTCCATCGTCTCCGAGCGGCTGACCGGCGTGGCCAGATCGCGCGAAAGCGACAGCAATGCCTCGAGCATCTTTTCCCGCCGCGTGAGCTCTTCATTTGCCAGGCGAAGTTCTTCGCCTTGCCGCTCCAGCTCTTCGGTCTGGCTTTGCAGCTCTTCATTCTGCCGCGCGATTTCCTCCTCGCGCGCGGCCAGCTCCGCGAGATTGAGTTCCAGCTCGGAATGTTGTTCTTCCAGATCGTGCCGGCTACGTTCCAGGACCCTATACGTCCCCAGATAAAGATGCAGGATGAGCGCGATCAACAGCAACTGGATTGAGACCAGGCCGCGATTGAACAGCCGCGCGGTGTTCAGGGGATCGTCGGGAACGAGCTTCGGCATCACGCCGGCAAAGACGGCGGCGACCGCGAAGAACGTCAGGATCCACATCAGCCGGCGGTTGCGCCCGTAGGCGCAAAACAGCAGCGGAATCGAGTGCAGAATGGATAAGTTCCAGCGCGTGCCCGAGACGTAATCGAGCGCCGCGATGATGATCATCGCGGCGCAGGAAACCCCTGCGACAACCGTCGTAGGCGGACGTGGACCTCGCAGAAATCGATCAGGCATGCACGAATGAACCCTGTATCAGTCCCAATTTCATCATCGGTCGCGCACGTAAATGCATGGCGCGATCGCCGACATTCTGCTGCCACTGCCGCTCGGTCGCTCGGCCTTGCCGAGCACCAGGTGGCCGCCGGGGCGCAACGCGTTTTGAAGGATGTCCCACAACCTCGCCACCGTATCGCCGCGCATGTACATCGCCATGTTGCGGCAGAGGATCAAATCCCACGGCCCCGGCTCGGGCGTCCGCATCACGTCGGCGGTGCGCCATTGTAGCTGCGCGCGGAGGATTGGGTGGATCGAATATGTGTTGGCATCAGCTTCAACGAAGTATCGGCCGCGAAGGTCGTCAGGAACCTCACGCACAGCCTGCTCTGGATAGATACCCGCTGCCGCCATGCGTGTAGCGGGAAGGCGGCAATCGGTGCCTAGAAGCTGACATCGATGCAGCACGCGTCGCTCGGCCAATTGCATTGCGACTGAATACAGCTCCATGCCGTCGGAGCATCCGACGCTCCAGATCCGAGCGCAGGCGCGATCGGCGATTTTCGACAAGACCTGCTGATCCAGATCTTCAAAGACGCGGGCGTCGCGGAAGAAGTTGGTAACGCCGATCAGCACTGTGCTGATCGCAGTGCCGGCCAGCGACCAATTCCGCTCCAGAATCGCGCGCCCGTGCGCCGGCGAGTTGGCGCGCAAGACGCGCAAACATGATGGCAACCGCCGCGCCAGCGACTCCGGCCGATAGTTCGAAACGCTGACACCGGCGCGATCGAGCAGCCAATCGAGGAACTCGCGGTCTTCGCCCTGCAGCGATCCGTCGGCATCGACAGGCTCAATGACCATCTTCGGCGCAAGATTGATTGGCCGGGCCGAGAGGTTCAGCTTGTCGGCAAAGTTGATGTGCGAATAACGGGCTCGACTCGTGATCAAGGGGCGGGATTGTATCAGGATTCACCCCGACGGCGCGTGCCAGGCGGAGCGATTTCGACAGGCCTCGGGAGACGAAAGTTAGACGTCGAAGTATTTTGCCTGCGGGTGGTGGACCACCAGCGCGTCGGTGCTCTGTTCGGGAACAAGCATGTCGTTCTCGCTGAGCGACACGCCGATCTCTTCCGGGTTCAAAAGTTGTGAAATCAGCCGCCGATCTTCCAGGTTCGGGCACGCGGGATATCCAAAGCTGTAGCGGCTGCCGCGATACTTTTGCTGAAACATGTCGCGCATGTTCGGCGCATCTTCAGAACTGAATCCCAACTCCTGCCGCATACGCTTGTGCCAGCTCTCGGCGAGCGCCTCGGCGGATTCAACGCCGAAGCCGTGCAGATACAGATAGTCCTGATACTTATTTTCCGCGCGCAGCTTTTCCGCCAGCTCGCTCACCTTGCTGCCGACCGTGACGAGCTGCACGCCGAGCACGTCGTATTCGCCGGATTCGGCGCTGCGGAAGAAATCGGCGATGCAGAGACGCCGGCGTCCATCCTGTCGCGGGAAGGTGAACTTCAGCCACTCGCGCGGCGCGCTCTTTGGCTTCAAGCTCGCGCCGGCGCCGTGCGCTTTGCCGCACGTGCACTTGACGCCGTCGCACTGGAATTCTTCGGCGTGGTAGACGATCAGATCATCGCCGCACGATTGAACGGGGAAGTAACCGTAGACAACTTTCGGTTCGAGAAAACCTTCTTCCATCGCCTGCTTCTTGAGCTTCTCAAATACCGGCCTCGCTTTCTCTTCGGCGAGCTTTTCGAATTCTTCCGGCGACAGCTTGCCTTGCTTGAAACCCCACTGCCCGCGGAACAGCGCGATCTCGTTGATGAACGGAAACAGGTGCCACGGTGACCAATCCGTCACTACTCGCCGTCCCCAAAACGGCGGCGGCGGGACGTGATTGTCCTTCGCGATCGGTTTCACGTTCGCGGCATCGGCGCTCTGCGGCTTGACCGCGTTCTCGCGCTGATGCTTGCGCTTTTCGGCGCGCTCTCGCTGCACGCCATAAACCGACTGCACATTGTTGGCCGCCACCGCGTCCATCATGTGCAGGCCTTCGAACGCATCCCGGCAATACAGCAGCGGACCCTGATAAAGATTGGCCAGCTCTTCCTCGGCGTAATCGCGCGTGAGCGCCGCGCCACCAAGCAGCACCGGCACCTTCACGCCTTGCGCGTTCATCTCTTCGAGATTTTCCTTCATCACCGCGACCGATTTCACGAGCAGCCCGCTCATGCCAATCGCGTTTGCTTTCTTCTCGTGAAACGCGTGCAGGATCTCCTGCACCGGCTGCTTGATGCCCAGGTTGTGAACGGTGTAGCCGTTGTTCGTCAGGATGATGTCGACGAGGTTCTTGCCGATGTCATGTACGTCGCCGCGCACGGTGGCGAGCACGATCGAGCCTTTCCCCCCGCCTTCGACCTTTTCCATGTACGGTTCGAGATGCGCGACCGACGCCTTCATCGTCTCGGCGCTTTGCAGCACGAACGGCAACTGCATCTGCCCGCTGCCGAACAGCTCGCCAACGACTTTCATTCCTTCCAGCAGGATGTTGTTGATGATGTCGAGCGGCTTATGGATCGTTCGCGCCTCTTCCAAGTGTTTGACGAGGTCGCGCTTCTCCCCATCGATGATGTGCCGTTTCAGCTTCTCTTCAATCGGCAAATTTTCATCCGCCGCTTGCGGCTTAGCGCCCGCAACCTCTCCCTCGTCCGGAAACAACCCGATGAAATGCGTTAGCGGATCGAACCCTTCGCGCCGCTTGTCATAAATCAGATCCAGCGCCGCGTTCCACTTCTCATCCGCAATCCGATTTCGCGGCAAGATCTTCGACGCATGCACGATCGCGCCGGTCAATCCCGCTTCGCGCAGCTCATGCAGGAACACGCTGTTCAGCACGATTCGACACGACGGCTTCAAACCAAAGCTCACGTTCGACAATCCGACAACCGTGTGACACAGCGGCAGCTCTTTGCTGATCCGTCGCGTGCCTTCGATCGTTTCCAGCGCGTTGCGGCGGTCTTCTTCGATGCCGGTGCTGATCGGCAGCACGAGCGGGTCGAACAGCAGGTCCTCGTCGCGCAAGCCGAACCTCATGACGGCCACGTCGCGGATTCGCTTCGCGATCGACAGCTTGCGGTCGGCGGTGCGCGCCATCGCCGCGAGCTTGTCCTCGTCGATCGTGCCGGCGACGACCGCGGCGCCGTATTTTTTGGCCAGGGCGCAGATTTGGCCGAGCTTTTCCTCGCCGTCTTCGAGATTCATCGAATTCAGGATGCAACGCCCGCCCGCGAGCTTCAGCCCCGCTTCCATCACGAGGGGATTGGTGCTGTCGAGCATCAGGGGGACGCCCGGCTTCACCTGCGTGACGAAGCGGCGGGCGACCTCCTGCATGTCGCGGACGCCGTCGCGGCCGACGAAATCGACGCAGACATCGAGCAGGTGCGAGCCTTCGCGCACTTCGTCGCGGGCCATCGAAACCAGGCCGTCCCAATCGTCTTCCTGAAGCAGGCGCTTGA
>JACMJD010000193.1 GCA_014380825.1 Phycisphaerae bacterium
ATGGAAGTTTCATTGGTCAACGACGGTCCGGTGACGCTCATCATCGATTCGCGAACGCGCGAGTAAGACAACCCGGCCTTCGGTCTACTTCCGATCCCCCTGCACGATCTGGTTGAGCCTGAAGCCATCGATGTCGGTCTTGATTTGAATCCAAATCGGCATGTGGTCCGACAACTGATAACTGAACTGCGTGCGCGTGTAGTTCGACGTCGGGAACAGGTCTTTGATGTGCGCATCGCTGATAAAGAAATCGAGTGCACCACCGGCCTTCGTGAAATTTTCCGGTACCGTCGGCAGATGCAGAATTTGATCGTAGCGGGCATTCTTCCCGAGATTGGTTCCGCCGAGCACTTGGTCCCCGGCTTTCAGGTTGAGCAATTGTTTCGGCACCTTGAGTCCCTTGCTGGTGAGAGCCGTGAAGAGACGATCTCCGATCTTCGGTGTGTTGAAATCGCCCATCACGATCAGATCTTTGTCTTCGACGAATTTGCTTTCGATGCGCTGCGCAATCCAATCGGCGAGCAACTGCAGTTCCGCTTCGCGGCCCTCGTTGCTATCGCCCCATCGCGTATGCGACGCGATGGCCACGAAGTCGAAATTACCCGCGCGGAACGAACACATGTACGGAGCGCGCCAGAAAGATTTTCCCGGCAGATACTCCACGCCAACCTTAACGCGCGGCGCGTCGATCTCGGCGGCCAGGCCGTTGAAAGTGACCGCGCGTTTATCGTAAAGAAACGCCACCCGCTCGGCGTTGCCACCATCGTCGTCGATCCAATCCGAATAAACGACGTCCCAATAGCGCCCGAGAATCGGCAACACGCAGCCGAGATCGCTCAGGTCGCTGCGCAGTTCCACGATGGCCACGAGGTCGAATTGCCCGAGGATTTCCGCGATGTAGTGAATCGCGGCCTTGGTGCGCTTCTTTTTGCCGAACTCCCGAATATTCCAAACGGCGACATTGATCGATTCGTCGAGCTTCGAGGAAGGGATCGTCGAAGCACGGATGCGTTTTTTGAGCGCGAGGAGCCCTTTGGCGATTTCAGGAGAAACGTCACCGTGGTGCATAGCGTGATGAATTCGGGGTGAAACACGTGCGACCGACTCGGTCGCGAAACGTGCTGATCGCTATCAGAGCGTCGCAGGCGAGGAAAGCCGGGAGTCGTTCGCTTTAAATTCCTGTATTCTGTAGCGGCGATCTACGACCGCCGAGGAACACCTCAAGACAGCGCTCGCTCCCCGGCAGCGGTGATAGACCGCCGCGACAACAACACCTCAATCTTCGAATCCGCCCACGGTCAGTGACTGACCGTTGTGCTTGGGCCCGAGCTTAAGAAGAAATGGCGCGGCAGCTTTCGCCCAGATCTCAGCCTTCGGGTAACTCGCCGCTCCGTCCGCCCAACACGAACGCAGCATGTCAGTATCGATCACGCCCGGATTGAGCGGAATCGCGGCCATGCCCTCGGGCAATTCTGCCGCGAGCGCTTTCGTGAGGCCCTCGATCGCATACTTCGACGCGCAATATGGAGCAACTTCCGGTGCGACGCTCCGGCCCCAGCCAGAGCTGAGGTTAACGATCACACCTTTCTTCCTCGCCACCATCGCGGGGGCGAAATGGCGGATGACATTCATGACGCCGCGAATATTGATATCGACGAGCTTCGTAAATTCGCGGTCGTCCTGCTCCCAAAGCGGCGAGAGGCGATTCATGATCCCGGCATTGTTGATCAGCAAGTCGGGCGGCGCGTCGTTCTCTAGGACTTTGGCGGCCCAGATCGCCACCTTGTTGTCGAGAGCCACATCTACCACCGAGAAATCGTGAGGCGCCGCGTGATTCATGCGGAGGTCGAAGATCGCTTCGCCGCCGCGGCCGCAACCGATGACGGTGTGGCCACCGCGCATGAACTCTTCTGCCAAAGCGCGGCCGCGTCCGCGGGTGACACCGGTGAGGACGATCTTCATGAAACGTACGTGGCCCACGAACGCCGCGAAAAATCAGCGGCTTTGCAGGCTGAACTTGTTCAAGCCACTCTTGCGGCAGGCATCCATCACGAAGGCCAGTTTCTTCAACTGGGTGGTTTCGTCCGCCTTGATCAGAACCGGAATGTCGCGGTTCACGTCCTTCACTTTCGTGAGCAGGTCGATCAGCTGCGCGTCGGTGACGCGTGCGCCGTTGAAGGTGACGACCCCATCCTTGTCGATGCCGATGGTGACCGTGCCCTTGAACTCGTTTTTCCCGGCGGTCTCAACTTTTGGCAGCGTGATGTTGAGCGTCGTGGCCGACCGCGCCTGCATCGTCACGTAAGCAAAGAGCACGAGCATCACCAGCACGTCGATCAGAGGGACGAGCGGCAGCTCGGGCCGGCGGCGGACGCGTTGGCTGAGAAGGCTCATGGTTTTTTCGCAGCCGGCGCGCTGCCCTGCTGGGCCAGCACCCGTTCCAACAATACGTCGAGTTGGGCGGCATGCTTGCTGATCACACGCTGCAGATGTCCGCCCCCGATCAGCGCCGGTAGCGCGATACACAAGCCGAGTACCGTGGCGGACAATGCATAACCCACGCTCTCCGTGAACTGCACGGGATCGGGCATCCGTGTTTGGGGATCGATCACCGAAAAAGCGCTGAGCAAACCCCACACCGTCCCAATCAGCCCAAGCAACGGCGCCGCTGCATAGATCGTATCGAGATAACTCACGCCCCGCTCCATCTTGATCACCTCGAGGCGGGCATAGGCCTTCGTCGCTTCAATATCGCCGCTGTGACGCGCGGCAAAATCAAGGATCCGACCGAGGGATGAACGTTTGTCTCCGACCGGCG
>JACMJD010000194.1 GCA_014380825.1 Phycisphaerae bacterium
CATCGTTGAGCCCGGCCCGAAGAACCCCTTCGCCAAGGCGCTGCAGAATCACGTTTCGGCCGGCGCGGTCAGCGTCTCGATCAGCACGGCCGTCTGGATCGTCATGTGTAACGACCCGACGATCTTCAGCCCCTTGAGCGGCTGCTGCTTCGCATACTCTTCCCGCACCGACATCAGCCCCGGCATCTCCTGCTCGGCCAGCATGATCTCCTTGCGTCCCCACTCCGCCAGCTTGATGTCCGCGACTTTGTATTCCAGCGATCCATTCGTCTTCTTCGCCTTGGGTTTTTCGAGCATCTGGGTCATCGTGGGCTCCGTGGGTTGATAGTTGTCAGTTGTTAGTTGTCAGTGGAATCGGGGACAAAACATTACCGACCAATCGTGGCAGTCGCTAGATCCGCCAAATCGCGATCGCATTTCCGCACTGGGGACTGGCAACTAACGACTGGCAACTCGCCATCCCGCTCCATCCGTTCATCCGGATATATTGTTTATCTTCATCGGCGAAAGTCAAGGCCCCGCATCAATGCCCGAAATCGCCGTTTCCCAGCTTTATGGGAATATGGTAATATGGGAGCGGTGAACGCAAATGAAAAACACTCGGAAAAAGACCACGCTTGAACTACCGGAGGAGCTGATGAAGCGGGTCAAACTCCGCGCGCTGCACGATGGGAGGAAACTCACCGACACCGTGGCCCAGCTTCTGCGCGCCGGTTTGGACGCGGCCACGCCTTCGATCATCGGGAAGCACGCCCGCGTTGTCATCAAGAAGGACCGGCGGACCGGCGCACCGGTGATCCAGTGCCCGCCGGATGCGCCCGCGCGCCGGATGACCGCGCAACAATTACGCGAGTTGGAAATCGAATCGCAAGAGAGGGAAGACCTTGAACGACTATCGTGATCGCGGGGGCTACCTGTTCGACAGCAGTGTCTGGGTGGCGATCACATTCTCGTCGCACCCCGCGCATGACACAGCGATGTCGGCGCTGGCGGACACGACCGTTGATCGTCCCGCATGTTTCTGTCGTGCCACGCAGCAGAGCTTTCTTCGGCTGATCACCACTCCGACGATCCTCGCCGCGTACGGCGCCCCGGCCATGACCAACGCCGATGCCGTCCGCGTGCACGATGAACTGCGAGCGCTGGCGAACGTCGCCTATCGCACCGAACCGGCCGACATCGAATCCGCCTGGCCAAAGCTGGCCGCGCGCTCGACCGCATCACCCAAACTCTGGATGGACGCGTACCTCGCCGCATTCGCAATGAAGGCCGACCTGATGCTCGTGACGACGGATGCGGGGTTCAGGCAGTTTGACGATCTGAATGACACGGTGTTGAAGTCGAAGTAGTCGCCCGCGACAGTGCGAGTACAATGCAGCTGATCGTCATCGTCGGCTGCTGCATCTGGGGCCATTGCGTTATGTGCTGCTGGAACCCGCGGCCGCACTGCTTCATCCCGGAAATCGTCGTGGGGCCGTTGTAGACGGATTGATCTTTATTGTTTATCGATGACAAGATTCGCAATTCAAGGATCAAAATTGGACAGTGCTAGTCCTGGTCGTCAGTGACAAGGCTAGTTTTTAATCGCAAGCGAAGGTTGCCGGAAACATCCAGATGGCGAAAAACAAAAGTTCCGGATCATCGACACTCCACCAACAGATCGTGCACGATCGTCTGATTGACGCCGCATCTCGGTTGAATCTTCGACAAGATCTGCCTGCGGCATTCATTCGGTATGCACACGCGCTCGTGCTTGGAAGTAGCCTGCTGACGCTCGACAGACAAGACATTGTGGACGCGCGCGAGGTCACGGACGGTGGGCAAGAGAAACAAATCGATGCCTTTACCATCCGTGAGTCCGATCAAGATGCTACGGTATTCATTACGCAAACCAAGCTTGGAGCCAGCTTTTCCTCCAATGACATCGTGCTACTCAAGAATGGCTTAAGCTGGTGTTTCGAAAAAGGTGGCGATGAGCTGAAATCGCTAAAGAACCTGCGACTACGAAAACGCATCGAAGAATTGTGGATATCGCTCAAGCAAGTAGGACCGTCAAGGCTGCGAGTGGTGGTTTCATACATCACAACGGGCTCCACAGATCATCTATCGGACGAATTTGCTCAGGAGCGGGCTGCACTTGAGCGGTACCTAAGTGGCTTGGGCTTCTCAGACACATCCGTTCAAGTCTGGGGCGCTGCCGAGTTGGTGCAACGCGCCGATGAAATAGACCGAGAAGGCTGCCAGACTGCAAGCGTGCTGGCGGCAGCGCAGGCCAACGGCAAATTGGCGGCCAACACGCGGGTCTTGGTGAGGGCATACCAAGCCGTTACGCCCGGTCTTATCGACGATATTGTCGAGTCAACAAATACGCAAAACAAGATCACGACGAGAAACTTGAAAGCCAATGATCGCCTCCAAATTGAGATGCAACAGGCTTTTCGCACCAAAGGTTTTTTCTACGAGAGGAAGCCTCGCCAATTCGACAATGAACTGGCCGCTACGGCCGAAACGCTGATGTCAAACGAGGAAGTTGGACAAGGCTACCTAGCCGTGGTGATGAAACAGCCTTCAAATGCCGGCAGGCGCAAGTACTTGATCTGGGATGAAATGTACAAGCAAGTCTTTGGCGGTTCCATTGTTGAACCATACATCGTGGCTACCTTATTGACGCGAGCAGTGCGCGAATGGCTTGATGGCTCAGCGTTGCACTATTCTCGAAGCGAGTTGAAAAAGAAACTCGCTTCGCGCGCTGCGTATCACATCGCTCGGGTGCTCTCATTTCAGTGGGCGCGGGGCGACAGCTGGGTGCGAGATGCAGCACAGGCAACCACATTTCTAGAGAATCTCAAAGGCAGGAAGAGGATCACCTCGGCGCAATTTCAGCGCGCATTCGACACGGTCTACACCACTATTGCGCGATTCAAGGAGTTCAAGTCCGATCTAGACCTCTCGCTTCGAAGCGCTGCACTTGATGAAGCACTCGACCGCGCCCTTTATCGAAGTCGAGCAAGCACCAAGAAAAAATCCGTGACGGGTTAATCCGGTGGCTCCCAGTCCTAGCAAGGACTACACCGTGGCTGCTGAGTACGGGTCGCAACTCGATTTGCATGACGCCCATCCTTCAGCTTCGTTTCGCGTCTCCGCATCATCTGCCGTTGGTTGTAGATCAGCCAAGGGAAAGGATGAAGGCAGAAGGATGAAGGATGAAACCAATCATTTCGCCATCAATTCATCGCCGACGGATCGGCTGGTGGCGCCGGGATCAATCCTCGAAGCTGCGGGATCAGCGGCGGGATGTGGTCAGTGACAATTCGCCAGACGATATCATTGTCGATCTCGTCGTACTCGTGGGCGAGGATGTGGCGCGTCGCCATGATCGCTCGCCAGGCGATTTCCGGGTGTTGCTCACGAAACGAATCGGTGAGGCGGCGAGCACTTTCGCCAATGATCTCGATGTTGCGTTCGACGGCATGACGCAAGATTTCCTCGCGCTCGTAATCGTCGCGCGTCTTACCGGCGACGTAGCGCAGCACGGTTTCAGCCGCTTGCAGCAATGTCCGACAGCGCCGCGGCGGGCGAGCGCTCACGCGGCATAGAGCACCTGGCGGGTTGTGAGAATCTCGTGTCGGCGAAACGGGTTCTTGAGTAATCGTTTTTGCACCAAATCAATCTCGCGGCCGCCGAACAGTGCCGAGAGTTCATCGCGCATATCGAGATACTTCTCCAGCGACATTGTTTCGCCGGGCGCGAGCGCGATCAGCACGTCCACGTCACTGGCCGGGCCGAAGTCATCGCGCAGTGCGCTGCCGAACAGCGACAGCTCGGCTACGCGATACTTGCGGCAAAACGCCTCGATCTGATCGATCGGCACGGGAATGGGCGATGCGCGGTTCATCGTGTCCCGATTATACCATGCGTGGTTCGCGCGACGGCGCCCGCACGCGAGCGTTTCGCTTTCGATCTCGCATCGATCCCGATCCCCGCGGCGCCGTGCCGGGCCCGCGCATCCCCGGCCTTGTCGGCTTGCCATGTTTGATCAGGAGTTCCTTCAGACACCGCACGCCCTGCTGTTGGTAGATCTGTTTGGCGTAGAACAGCACGGTGCCTTTGGACAAGGGCTGGCCCTTCGAGGTCCTCAGGGCGGACGCGATCTGGTTGATCGTCAGGCCGGCGAGCATTTTTTCCTGGATCTGGATTCGTCTGGCACTGGGCGGGCGGCTGAGCTTCGGGGCGTACTGGTTTTTTCGCTTGAGCTTGAACCACGCCGGCCGCTTGACCTCGTGGCCGAAGAGCAGGCCGCCGGTCAGGTGCGTGATGAATTCGTTCCACGCGGCACCGGGCCTGGTGCAGTTGATGTAGTGGACGCGGTGGCAGGATTTGCAGGCGAAGGAGGGAGTTGCCAGTTGCCAGTTGGTAGTTGCCAGTGAAGATCTTGCTGACAACTGAGAACTGGCAACTGATAACTCCTCCCCGATCAACGAAATCGGCGGCAGCGGCAGATACAGCACGTTCACGAGCTTCCCGCACTTCGGACATCGCCAGCGCCAGCCGCGGAATTGAATCGAGCCTTTTGATTTGGTCGGTGCCGGATTCTCGCGGCGACGCCGGCGCTGCGCTTCGCGGCTGAGCTTGAGGCTCTGTTGCTTCTTGAAGTACGCGGCGGCGATGTGCGGTTTGCGCCAGTCATGACCGACATATTCGCCGTCCTTCCATTTGTATCCCACGTAGTCGGGTGGTGGTGGAGGGAGCTTGAACGAACGGTTCCCCTTCGACGAGCTCAGGGCACCCGGATCATCCCTCGCAGGATGTTCCGGGTGCAATTCGTCGAGGTCGATGTTGTAGTCCGGGCCGCGGCCGACGTAGTGCGGGACGCGCGTGAGCTCCTGCGGCGGCAGATCGCGCGGCAGGCGCGAGATCAGGTGCGAGGCGGTCCATGACCAGACCGCATCCGGCGGCGCGAAGCCACGCGTGGCGGGGTCGAGCGATTGATCGGTGTACAGCAGCGGCCGGGGCTTGCTCCAGCGGCCACCCAGGTAGTGCGTGCGGAAGACGCCGTTGACGCGCGCGTTCAGCAGGCAGCCGGGTGTCGTGCCGAGCTTCGCGGCGACGTCGGTGACGAACTCGCCGGGCAGCTCGAGGGTGACCGGAGCGCAGAGTTTTCGGATGGTCGCGGCGTCGATCGTGAGCGTGTGAGGCGGCGCCTCTCGCACGCGGGCGTTGGCGGTGAGATACGGAGCATCAGCCGCGAGGCGCGAATCGCTGGCCCGGATCGCGAGGCACCACGCGCGTGGCGGCCTCGCGAGCGTGCGAAGTTTGGTCGCACGATCGAGGCGTGGCTGGAGCGCGGCTGCATCTCGCGCGAGCGTTGGCGCGATGCGCGCCCAAGCCGAACGAATCGCCAGCTCGATTTCGTCCATGGCGGGATTGTACGGGTTTTGTTAGGACTAATGAAAGAAGAAAAGATGTGCCACGAAGGCACGAAGACACGAAGGGAATGTGAGAAAGAGAGAGAGAGTTTGGTTTGTTCTTCGTGACCTTCGTCCCTTCGTGGCCGCATTTCATTCTGAGCTCTGAACTCCGTTCGACAAGCTCACGGCAGGCGGACCTCTGACCTCTCGCTCTTGATCGCCGACGCGAGAAAGAGCGCTGGTCCTTTCGCGTTTGGTTCCGGCGGCAGGCCGGTGAGGGTGGGTGCGTCGAGGCCGGCCGACGTGAGCAGGTTCTTCATCGCGGCTTCGCTGAAGCCGGCGTGGAGTTGGCCGAGCTCGCGGCGGAAGTCGTCGCGGTCGTGCGGGAGCAGGTCGACGATGATCGCGCGGCCGCCGGGTTTCAGGATGCGCGACATCTCGCGCACGACGACCTCCGGGTCGGGAACGTACGTAAGCGCGAGCAGCAGCAACGCGGCGTCGACGCTGGCGTCGTCAATCGGTAGCGTTTGGAGATCGCCGCGACGGAGATCGACGCGGGGTTGCTCGGAGTTGCGCTGACCGGCGCGGGGAGGATTCGCTCGCACTTGGTCGGTCTGCGATTGATCGGTCCGCGACTGATCGGTCTTCGATGGATCGGTCTTCGATGGATCGGGGCCTCGGTGATCAAGCTTCGCGATGTCTGCGCTGGTGAAAGCCGCAAGCCGTTTCTTCGCGGCCTTGAGCATCGCGGGGCTGTTGTCGACACCGATGATTTGGCGCACGTGCGGTGCGAGTTGTTCGATGGTCGCGCCGGTGCCGCAGCCTAAGTCCGCGACGATCATGTCGCGCGGCAGCAGCGCGAGCATCGCGGAAACTGAGAACGATTCGCCATACAGCTCGCGGCGGAGATGATCCCACTGGGCCGCGGCACCGGCGAAGAATTCCTGGCTGTCGATCTCGCGTTCGCGCAGGCGGCGCTGCAATCGCAGCTCATCCTGCTTCAGCGTGGCCCAGTTTTGCGTCTGCTCGCGCGCCAGCAGCCAGAGCTTGCGGGCGGCAGGGTCCAGCTCGTCGAGGATCGTTCGATAAAGATGCGTCGTGGCCAGTCTTCGCGAGCGCACCCACTTCTGGTCCGACAATACTTTCAGGTGCCGGCTGACGGTGGATTGTGGGAGCTGCAGGATATCGCACAACTCGACGACGCCAAGCTCTTGTCGCTCCAATAGATGCAGCAGGCGCAGACGGGTTTCGTCGGCGAGGCTGTCCATCCAACTGAGCAATGAAGCGGGCTGGCCGGTCGATCTGTTCATCCGTATATCCGGATGAACTCTTACGATGCGATGCCGCGCTGTCAAGCAAGAGCCGGCGAATGTTCGCGGACGACACGCCCGGCTCGCCGATGTGATGGATGGAATTGACGCAAAGGCGATCGCAAAAACCGGCGCACGTTTGGAGTTGCGATTGCGTCTTTGTCTGTACCGATTTCGATCGGCGCGACTACGATTAACCGGCGAACCACGAAGCGCGATACGCGATGAACACACTGCACGTGAAATATCTTCTGGTCGGTGGTGGCCTGGCTTCCAGTGCGGCGGCGGAGGCGATCCGTCAGCATGATGCGCAGGGATCGATCCTGCTGGTCGCGCAGGAAAACAATCGCCCTTACCATCGGCCGGCGCTGAGTGGCGAGTACATGCGTCGCGAGCGCTCGCGCGCCGATCTCACCACCTTCCCGCCCGGTTGGATGCAGGAGCATGACGTCGAGCTGCGCACTGGCCGGCGCGTTTCGCACATCGATACCAGCCGCGCGTGCGCGACGCTCGACAACGGCCAGGTCGTTTCGTTCGATCATGTGCTGCTCGCCACCGGCGCGAGCGCCAAGCCGTTGAAGATTCCGGGCTCGGATCTGCCCAGCGTGTATTCGCTGCGAACGTTGGACGATGCCGACCGATTGCATCACGCGATCGACACCGCGTTGCGCGATGGCCATCGCCATCCGCGCGGCGTCGGACGCGGGCGCGTCGCGGTCATCGGCGCCGGATTGCTCGGCTGCGAGCTGTCCGCATCACTTTCGCACCTGGGCCTGCACGTCGATCTGATTGTCAGCCAGCCACATCCGTGGGCTCGATTTGCCGGCGAAACCACCGGCGCGTTCCTGACGCGTCATCTGCAAAATCATGGCGTCGACGTGCATTGCGGACATCGCGCCGAAAAACTCGAAGGCGATGGCCGGGCACAACGCGTCGTGCTCGGCAGTGATGCAGGAGGGGGCGGCGAGACGATCGAGACCGATCTGGTCGTCGCCGCGGTGGGCATCACGATCAACCGCGATGTTCTTCGCGACACACCGATCTCCGCCGAGACCGCGATTCTCGTCGATCAGCGTTGCCGCACGAACGTGCCGAACATCTACGCCGCAGGCGATTGCGCGGCCATATTCGATCCCTTGTTCGGCAAACATCGCATCATCGATCACTGGGAAAACGCCCTGCTCACCGGCGCCATCGCCGGCGCCAACATGGCTGGCGCGAACGAGCGATACGATAACGTCAACCACTTCATGAGCGACCTCTTCGGCCTGCACGTCAACGTCTGGGGCGAACGCCGCTTCGTGCACCACCGCCTGGTTCGCGGAAACGCCGTGGATGCCGGCGGCGAAGGCAGCTTCGTAGAATTCGGCGTCGCCGCGGATGGCCGCATCGCGCAGGTGATCAAAGTCGGCGCGGATGGCGAAGATTCAAGCGTGCTGAAGCAGTGCATCGCGAAGCGATTGCAGGTGAATGGGATCGAAGAGCAAATCAAAGACCCGGCGAAGTCGCTTGCGGAAAATGTGGGGCAGTGACGCTTCCGTCCTGAGGTGAGCTGATATCCTTAAAACCGATGATCCACGAATGAACACCAATGTTCGCGAATGAAACACATGTCCTATTGGGGCCGCATCCACGTGACGTTCTACACCTACCAAAACGACGACTCTTTTCCGCGGCGCCTCCGAATGCAAGGATTCCTAACGAAGTCGTGGGATCGACCTCGACGTTCCTATGAGCAGGATCTGCGACCGCGCGACGATACAGAAGTGCCCGGGTCGAGTTCATTGCAATTCCGCCTACCGCACTGGCCTGTTGTGCTTGGTAGTTCCCTGTTACCCATTTACGCGCTCCGAAGTTGGCGCCGTCAGGTGCAGCACGACGCGTCGGCCTCTGCCCGACCTGCGGCTACGACCTGCGAGCCTCGCCGGATCGATGTCCGGAATGCGGGACGCAAACCAAACAAGATCAACCACGAAGTCACGAGAACACGAAGCGTCTCCCGATTCAGTGAACCACTTCGTGCCTTCGTGACTTCGTGGTTCAAATTCTTTTCATCACGCAAACCGCAACCGCAGCTCCGCGGGTGAAGATTTGCCAACGCTGCTGGATTAGCATTCCCGGGCGTTTGAAATGCGGATCGGAGGCTCAGGCACGATGGAACAAAGCACTGAGATCGCACCACGGTTAATCGTCGTCACCGGCCGACCGGGATCCGGCAAGACGACACTCGCGCACGCGCTGGCGCGGGCGATTCGATGCCCGGCCATCTGTCGGGATGAGATCAAAGAGGGATTCGTCAACACGATTGGTCCGCTCGCTCAGCTCTCGGATGACATCAACCGCAACGTCTACGACGTGTTCTTCGACACGATCACGTTGCTGCTGAGCCGCGGAATCACACTGGTCGCCGAGGCAGCGTTTCAACACAAAAACTGGGCGCCGAAGCTGGAGCCCCTGCGAGCGGTCGCGCGGATTCGGATTGTGATTTGCTCGATTGATCCACAAATCGCCCGCGCCCGCCACATCGAACGCGGCCTGGCCGATCCGCAGCGTGAACGATTTCATGACGATGCAGTCGTCCAGGCGGCACGGGAGGGACGCGCACTGCCGATTGATGTCTACGACCCGCCCCACTTGGATTTGCCTTCATTGACGGTGGATACTTCGCAGGGTTATCAGCCTTCGCTCGACCAGATCATTTCCTTCTCGCAGAGTTGAGGTGGAAATCGATTGGAACCACAGATAACACAGATCAGAAAATCCAATTCTGCCTTATCTGTGTTTTTCTGTATTCATCTGCGGTTGACCTCTCTGCAATTGGAAAAGAACAGGCGGACGAGTTGGACTCGTCCGCCTGGTTCTTTACAAAACAAATCGTTTCGTGCCGCGTCGAGCGGCCTAGCGATTAATCTTCGTTTCAGTTTTCGTGCTCGTGTCGCCATCCGGTTCGCGGACGGTCGTGGTTTTCTTGTAGCTGCTGCTGCCGTCGCTGTCGCGAACCGACGTGCCGTCCGGATCCCCGACCTTGGCGGATGCTTCGCAGCCGACGATGGCCACACCGAACGCAAGCAACAGGACGCTGGCAAAAATACGCTTCAACATGATGTTCTCCTTACGCGAAAATGCGTTGAGCAAACGCGTCGTCGGCGAACCGAACGTCGGTTGCCAGCGCGTGCGAGACCTTCCACAAAGGCAATGCCAAAGCCGAAAAACGTGAGACATGGCATGAATGTGTGAAAATGCGCAGAACCGGACGCTCAGGCTCGCGTCGAAGTGTCGTCAATTCGCCGTTCTGTCGTGGCCGGATCAGCTTCCGCTGCCAGTGTGTCGGCCTGAAGGTATCGAGCGCCCCAAAGCCACAGCGCGCCCGCGAGTGCCATCACGGCGGCGACGACGAAGAATGCCACGTTCCAGGAAAATGTTCCCGCCGTCGCGCCCAGGAGCGAAGGTGAGATCGCATCGCCCAACGTGTGAATCACGAGGATGTTCAGGGCGAACGCCGTCGCGCGCATCGACGGGTGAGTGACGTTTGCGATCGCCGTGTTACTTGGCCCGGTATTGAAGAATAGCCAGAACACTGCCGCGAACGCTGCAATCCAAGCGAATGGAAATGGGAGGTAAAGCATCAGGATGACGCACGGCGCGGCGATGAGAATTCCGATCGCCGAGACGATAAAGTACGCCCCGCCAATACCGCGATTGCGCAGTCGATCGCCGGCGATCCCGCCGAGCAATGTTGCGAAGAGCCCCGCCACCGCCGTGATCGCGCCGAACCAGATTTTGCTCGAGGCCGGTAAACCGCGGACTTCGGTGAGGTATCGCGGCATCCAAAACGAGATCCCGCCGATTGCGAAAGTCATGGCGGTCATCGCGGCGGTATTCAGCAGGAATGAACGGATGCGAAACAGCGCGACGTAATCCTTGAACGTAACCTTGGTCTTGGGCGCATCGGAGTTCACATTCGTATGACGCCGCGGATCTCTGCGCATCAAGCAGAGAATGCCGAGCACGATTCCCGGCGGAACGACCGCGTAGAAGGCCCATCGCCAACCCAACCACGAACCGATCGCTGCGCCAAGGCCGAAGCCGATCGCGCTGCCAACCGGGATCGCCATATAGAACCACGCGAGCACGCTTCCGCGACGGTTGACAGGATAGAGATCGGCAATAATCGTCGGCGCCGCGGGCCCGTACGCGGCTTCCCCGATCCCGACGAACATGCGCGTGACCATGAGAATGCCGAACGTGTTGGCGAGGCCCGATCCACCGCTCGCGAGGCTCCAGACGATCACACCCACGCCCACGAGCAGCCAGCGCGATATCCGGTCGGCCAACCACCCGAAAATCGGCGCGGTGATCATGTACGAGACGAGAAATGCCGTCGCCAGCGAACCCATTTTCGCGAGCGTCGCGGCTGAATCCGGCTCGTTCGGAAAGAACGATTTCGCGATGTCCGGTTCAACCGCAGCGAGCACGTAGCGGTCGACATAATTGAACAAGTTGATCGATAGCAACAGCGCGACCGCGGAGCGCGCGCCTTTGGCCGCATCGGTGCGTGGTTGATCGTCGATGACTGCTGCGGGTTGCATGTGGTGCGAAATATACGCGAGATGTGAATCCGCCGCTTGCGGCGTCGCAGATCGAGAATCGTCAATCGCTCAAACTGCGAAGCCGCAAGCGGCGGTAAAATAACAACCCTCGATCTTTCGACCGAGGGTTGCTGGGGTTCACTTCTGTTTCGATGCGACGATGCGATTATCGTCCCAGACTATCTTCCAAGTAACGCCAGC
>JACMJD010000195.1 GCA_014380825.1 Phycisphaerae bacterium
AGCGGCGATTACATCGAAGCGCACGACCTTCCATTCATCTCCGCGCAGACAGGCGAGGAAATATTACCCGGCAGCAAAGTTTCCCTCGAAGACCTCGAGCTCCTTCACATCCGCCGCGTGCTTGCGTCGAGTAAGTCGTTGGAGGAAGCCGCGGACATCCTGGGGATCGATGTCGCCACCCTCTGGCGGCGGCGTAAGAAGTACGGTATCTGACCGCGCGATCACCGCCGCCGAGCGTTACATCGCGATCATTCATGTGTGTCAGAACGTAACGATGACATCGATGGCGACGGTGATCTGGTTCGATTCTGTGCCGCCGTCGAAGATATCGTCGCTGGCGAAGTCGGCGCGGATTTCGGGACGGATTAACAGGTTCGACAGCAGCTCGTCGTCAGGAAACGGCTTGATCGCCACCCCAAACGTTGCTTCATATACGTTGGTGCCCAGTCCGCGGGCGCCGTCGTCGTCGTTGAACCACTCAAGCCGTCCATTGAGCGTGAAGCGCGAATCGAGCTTGTATGCCGCGTAACCAGCGATCCCGTACCACGTCGCGTAACCGCCGTCGGCTCCCGCGCCGGGCTCGAAACCATAGTCGGCGTTCACCGCGAATGAGAGTTGATCGTTGGCGGCATAGGTGACGATGAGATCAATTAGCGAACGATAGTCACTACCGTTGTCAGCTTGCTCCGGTCCCGTCGCGACTTGTCCGATCACGCCCCAGACTTTGTTGGTGGACGTCCAGGCAAGCTTGCCCTGAAAGCTGATCGCGTCATTGTTGTCTTCCAGCGATTGTTCCCAGCCACGAAAAACGCCCGCCTCGACTTGCCAGTTTTCGTTGAGTTGGTACGTGCCAGTGATGCCGGTGTGGGTGAACGGAACCGCGAACCCGAACAGGTAACTGCGAGAGTAGAACGGCGTGGTCGTCGGGTTGATCGTCTCGTATCCGATCGGGCTGACGTACTTTCCCGCGCGAACGCGCAGGCCGTTTCCGATCGGCACAGCCAAGTCCACATACGCCTGGTTCAAGTCGAACTGCTCGTCGGGCCCGTCCTGCGTGATGGTGGTCCCGTAGGAAGCGGAGTCGTAATCGAATAGACCGTTGGAGTGGATGAAGCGCGAGTCGCTGCCCCAGATCCATTCCACGCGAAATCCGAGGTCCCAGGTTTTCTTCGTGAGATCCACCGTTCGCTCGATCGTGAGGTCGAGTTGATTGAGCGTGAGATCGGAGTCTTCGATATCGAACACGCGCCCCGCATTGGTGTCGGCGGCGGGATTGCGGAAGTTGTAAGTGTACGAGCCCTCAATGTGGCCGAACACGTTAATGCCTGCGTCGCGCAGCGGCGTGCCGAGCCCGATGGCATCGAGTCCGCGCATCAACGGCCGCACCGGTGGGGGCGCAGGTTGCTTGTCTTCCTGCACATCCGTCGTGACCGGCCCTCCGGTTGGCTGTTCCGCATACACGTGAGTACCGTAAGACGCAATCAACACCGCCATCGTTGCCGCCACAAGCGGCCGCCCGCGCTGAGCGCAGATCATCTTGCTCCTGGTTCAAGATTTCGAATGTTCGTGACGCTGAAGCGATGATGAACAAAGGGGATGCCACTTGCAGCACTCCCGGAGCGTGTGCCTGTAGACGCGATAGTCCAGCCTTAACGACAGATGCCCATTGCATCTTGCAAGGTCTCAGGCTGCGATAACTTGCATTTCGCAAGGTTCGTTGCTCGAACCGATGCGCGAATGCCCAATGTCATTGCGAGAACGGCAGTCGAAGTGCTTGGGAGCGACGGCATTCCGTTCGCAATGAGGAGCGTTAGACCATGCTTAGTGTTGGACAGAAGCTATCACTGGGTTTCGGCGGGCTGCTGGCGATCTTGATCGCCGTCAGTGTCGTTAGCGTTGCGCGGTTGAACGCGTATAGCCGCACGCTCGAACGAATCTTTCGCGAAAACTACGACAGCGTCACATTCAGCCTGGGGATGCAAGTTGCCTTGAATGATATGGATGACGTTGCGCGATCTGCGGTCGTGGAAACAGATCACGCCATCGGTGCGCCGACCACACAACCTGCCGGCGCCGCGATTGCCCGGTTCATCGCTCGGTTCGACGAGAACCTCGCGCGTGAACTCGGAAACCTGACGCTGCCCGGCGAGAGAGAGGCAGCCAATGCGGTGGCGCTGTCGTGGAAGGAGTATCAAACCGCGCACGCCGAGCTGTTGTCGGCCGGTGATGCAACTACACGGCTCCAAGTCTATCGTGATCGGCTAAGTCCGCTGCGTCATCAAGTGGACGGGCACGCTCAGCGCGTGATCGAGATGAACCTCCAGAACATCGTGTCGGTAGACGGGCAGGTGCGCCGCACGGTCGTTCGTGCAAAGCGAACACTCTATGCTTTCGTCGCGGCGGGCCTGGTGCTGGCGGTAGTGTTCGTCGCCGTGATCAGTCGCTCCATCTTGCAGCCGCTTCGCTCGCTGACGAAGTCTGCACGTGAGATCGAACGTGGGAATCTCGATTTGGTGGTGAAGGTGCGCGGCCGAGATGAGGTGGGACAACTCGCCGAAGCCTTCAACGCGATGGCGGCCAAACTCCGCGAGTTCCGGCGAAGCGATCACGCGAAGCTCGTACGCACTCAGCAGACGACACAGTTGGCGGTCAACAGCCTGCCTGACGCGGTCGCAATCGTCTCCGCAGACGGGCGCGTCGAACTGGCGAACGATTCGGCGCGCAAGTTCTTCGGCTTGAGTCCCGACGCGGACTTAGCGGCGCTGCGCGACAGCAAGTTGCTCGACCTGTACCGCACCGCTCGCGATACCGGCCAAGCGGTTACACCGGCGGGCTACGAATCGGTCGTGCAGGTCTTCGACGACGGCGGCGTCGAGCGATTCTTCCTTCCACAGGCAATTCCAATCGTGGACAACGGCGCGCCAGTGGGAGTAACGCTCGTGCTGGCCGATGTGACGAATCTTCGCAAGCTCGACGAGATGAAGAGCGGATTACTCTCCGTCGTCAGCCACGAGTTGAAGACCCCGCTGACCAGCATCCGCATGGCCACCCACCTCTTGCTTGAGGAGCGAGTCGGACCACTCACCGCAAAACAGGCCGAACTATTGGTGGCCGCGCGCGATGACAGCGACCGGCTTCACCAGATCATCGAAAACCTTCTCGACATGGGACGGATCGAATCCGGTCGTGCGCAGTTCTCACTACAACCTGTGCAAGTTGATCAACTGGTGCGGGCCGCCGTCGAACCGCACATCTCCGCGTTCAGGGACAAGGGGGTCGAACTGCACATCGAGGTTGCGCCGGAGACGCCGAACGTGCTTGCGGAGGCCGACCGACTTGAGCACGTGTTCGCCAACTTGTTGACCAACGCGCTGAAGTTCACGCCGCCAGGAGGAAAGGTCTGGGTAAGGGGATTCATAGATCCTGAAGACCCACAATGGATCAAGTTTACGGTCTCCGACACGGGCGTAGG
>JACMJD010000196.1 GCA_014380825.1 Phycisphaerae bacterium
CGGTGAGATCGGCGATGCGCTGTTCGATGTGCTCCTGGCTCGTCCAGATTCTGCCGCCCACAAGCTGATCGTCATGATCGGCCAGGTGCATAAAGCCGGCGAAGTTCTGGCCGAGGCCGACGGGGTCGATGATCGTGAAGCGCACGCGACCGGCGGGCACGCGCGTCAGCAGGCGCGTCATCACCATCTCCAGCGTCCGCATCGCGGCCGCTCGTCCAGTGCGATCGGCCTGAATCAGCAGCGACGCTTGTCTCGGAAACGCCAGCAGCGCGGGAAGCGAAAACGTCTTGGGCAGTTCAAGCTTCGAATTCGCCGGCACCATCGTCGCGATCTGTTGAACGTCCACCTGCAACCGCCCGAACGGAATGGCCGACGAGAACCGACTGGGCGGCGTCCACTTTTTCCAGGCGGCATCTTCCCAATCGTGCGGCGCAACCGTTTCATCCGCCCGGCCATCGCCATGCACACCGATCGGCGCCTGGATGCGCTTCAGTCCGCCAGTCCACTTCTGCTGTAGCGCGGCGCTGGCGGATTTGTGATCGCGTGTCGCGTTGGCGATCGCATCGTCGTAGCGTTTTTTGGTTTCGGCTGAATCGTGATCGTATCGCTGCTGGAGATCGTCGAAGCTCTTCTGCCGCCAGTCGTCCAATTCGGTCTTCGCGCGATCGCGCCGCGTCTGGCCCTTCGCCAGCTGTCGCGCGCGCTCCTGCTGAGCGATCGTCAGCCCGGCGTCGCGGATTTTCTGCGCGCGCTGAAGATGCGGCGCCGCCAGATCGCGCGCGACTCGCACTTCCTGATCGCGTTTGCGCATCGCGTGCGTATATTTCGCTTCGAGTTGGCGATGCGTGTGGTTATAGCTGACCTTGGCCGCCCGACGTGCGTCAGCGAGGGCCTGTTGCAGCGGCACGTACGCGCCGCGCACGTGCGATTTGCCGAGGATCCGCAGGCCGATCCCAAGGCCGATCAGTCCGACGATCGTGCCGCCCAGCGCATAGCTGATCGCGCGCCACTGCGGCTCGATCGAGCGAAGGTCCGGCACGTTCGTCAGGCTCGGCCCGGCGATCAGTTGTGCGACGACAACCGCGATCACGCAGAACATGATCGCCAGCAAATACGGTCGCAGGCCGATGAACAGCCGCGGAAGACGCAGATGCTCCAAGTCCGACAGGCGCTGCGTGATCGTCTCGCGATGGAGAGCTAGAAAATCTGCGGCGTCTTCTGAAGCAGGCTCGGGCGATTCGTCCGCCGGTTTTTCCAGCGCGATCGCATCTTGCTCCTGGCCGTACAGCTTGAGCAGGTCGTAGCCCTTCGAATCGAGCTCGACGAGCTGCTGGATCTCCAACTTGTAATCTTCTTCTGCTTTCGCTTGCTCTTTTCGAACTTGGATCTGCGTGGCCTCGGCCACGCTTTCGGCAAGCCAGATCGCCTGGTCGAGCTTCTGCTTTACTTCCTGCTCGGCCGACTCAAACTCGGCGGCAACGCGCGAGCGCGCTGCGTGATCGGTCTCGCCGACCGCGCGGCTTTCGTATGCAAACTGTTCATTCGCCTCGGCCAATCGCGCGGCGTGCTTCACTTGAATCTGCTGACGCAGCGATTCCACCTTCTGCGACAGCGATCTGCTGGTCTGCGCGAAGTCACGCTCGGCATCGGCGACCGTGGTGACGAGGCGCGATTCGATCTCCGTTTCCGTCGCGGCGCATTCGGTGGCCAGCTCGACCAGATCGCGCAGCGCCGATCGCTGAAGATCGCGATCCGTGCGCGGCTGCGCCTTCGCTGACTCGTCGTTGGTTGCGTCTACCGCGTTGATTTGATCAGAGCTTTGCGTCATCGAAATCACTCATACCAAGCCATCACTCGTCACAGTCGTGGCGTGCCTGCTGCAAGATCGCGCCGGCGTGATCCATCGCGGCGATCGCATTGCGCAGATCGATCTCCAGCGGCACGATAAAATCACTCTCCAGCGCGTGAGCTACCGGATCATCCCAGCCCACTTTGGCCTCGGTGAAGCGCAGCCCGAGATCCTTGATCGCCTTGCCGAGTTGTCCACGTGCTTCATAGACGCCCATCACATCACCTTGCTCACTCGCTTTTTGTCGACTCGCTTTCGTCGACCGGTTTCACCGGTTCCTCGCGCTCGTCCGCTTCGGCGCGTTTCATCGATGCGGCGTCGGACGATGCGGAACCAGGTGCATCCGCGCCGGCTTCGATCGCCATCGATGTCTGCTCGATCGGCACACCCATGGCGACGTATGCTTCAAGCTGGATGATCCCGTTCTGAAGCTTTGCCGCGGCGACCGGGAGATCCGATTGCACGGTCGTCGCGAGCCGTTGCACGATGCCGCGGTAGTTTTGGATTTCCTTCTCCAGTTTTCGCGCCCAGCTTTTGCAATTCGCCAGCTTCTCGTGTGCCACCGCAAGTGCTTTCTTGGCGCGTTCCAGCGCTTTGATCTCATCGATCGCGCTCGATCGTCGCCCGGCCGAATCGACAAAGATTTTCTTCTGCCGCACGGCCTCTTCGCAACGGCTAACCAACTCCGCCCGTTTGCGGATTTGACTCGTCCAATGCTGAAGCTGCTCGGTCTGGATCCACATCAGCGTGCGGTTCAAATCCGATTCCGCATCGCTCAGCGCGACATTCGCCGCCTCCGCGAACTTGAACAGCGTTCGGCGGAGCGCCTTGAGCAAGTCAATCGATTCAACTTTTGCAGAGCCAGCCATGAACTACCGCTGTTTGAGATACTCTTCGATCAGCGTCGCCTTCTTTCCGAGAAAACTCACATGCTGCTGCGAGGCGTCGAGAAAACCCGCGAGCGATCGCACCGTCTGCTCGAAGGCTTCGGTGAACTTCCGCTGCTCCTGATCTCGCCAGGTCGCTTCCAGTCCGCGCAGGCGTCCGTTCAGGCCGGCGATCAAGCCCTGGAGATCGTTGTTGAATCGATTGAGGTCGGTGGCGAATCGTCGCAATTCGGCGGGATCAACTTGTGCTTTGGCCATATCCGGCGCCCTCGCTTATGTATCTAGTGCACAAGTATATGCGCAAACGCCGCGAATCGCTGCCAAACTCGCGGAAGCTTGTGCAGGCGTCGGGGAAACTGGCTATACTGTCAGACGGTGATGATCTTCCGGTCCATTTTGGGTCTGGTCTTGAGCATGGCGATCCTCGTGTCGCTCTCGCCGGTCAGGGTTTTTGCGGCCGTGCCGGACGCACAGGGTTGCTGCAAGACATGTCAGAAACCGGCATCCAGCGTCCCTGACGATCACGGCTGCGGCACGGCCGACTGCGCAATGCAGTGCTGCCGAATGATTACCGTCGTCACGCATGACGTTCCACGGATCTCCAATATGTCGGTCACCGTGACGAGCGTGCAAACCGCACCTTCAATTCTTCATACCCTCACCGTTCCCGATTCGATTTTTCACCCGCCGCGTATTTGATCTCTCATCGATTTGCGCCATTGTGCGCGCGCGTGACAAGAGATCGATCATTTAGTCCATGGTGGACGTATGCCAGCCATTGATCGCCCGGCGGGCGACCTGCGGACGTTGGTGCGTGACGGGAATCCGGTTTCGCACAGGTCGTCGGTGCCGCCGTCAAAATTTGCGTGGAAGTCTCGGGTCTTGATCCCCGGGCTGATCCTCCTCGCGATCGCGTCGTTGATCGGCTACACCGCGAAGGACGCGCTGCTGCCGGCTAAGGATGTGCGCGTCATTCCAGTCGTGCTGAAGGCTGGCGTCGAAACCGGCGCGACATCAGCTGTTCAGGCGCCGGGTTGGGTGGAGGCCGATCCGTATCCGGTATCGGTTAGCGCGCTGGCGGATGGGATCGTCACAGAAGTCCTGGCGCTTGAAGGTCAGATGATCAACGTCGGCGACGTTGTCGCGCGAATGATCGACGATGACGCGAAGCTGGCATTGGCGCGAGCCGAGGCGACATCGCTCGAAAAGCGTGCCAGTCTCAAGGCGGCCACGGCGAACTGGGACAACCCGATCGAGCGCACCCGCGCTGTCGCCAACAGCGAAGCGATGGTGGCCGAAACGAAGGCGGACCTAGAAAAACTTCACGCAGATGTTGCGGTGGAAGTGGCTCGGCTGGTGTCGATGAAACTGGAAGCCGAGCGGACGGCCGAGTCGTTCAAGACTCGCGCATCCAGCGAAATTGAAACGGTTCGCTCCCAGCAGTCGTACGAAGCACAAAAGGCCGTCGTCGATGCCACGAAAGCGCGACGCCCCGTATTCGAGGCGCAGCTTGCGCAGCGGAATGCCGAATTAACTGCCGCGAACGAAAACTTGCGTCTGCGAATCGACGAAGCCAAAGCGCTCGCCGAAGCTCAAGCCCAGTTGGCACTGGCGACCGCCGCTCGGGATGAAGCGGCGCTGCGGCTGTCGCGCATGGAAGTTCGTTCGCCCGCAAGCGGCATCGTGATGCAGCGACTCGCCGCACCGGGCGATAAGCTCGTGATGAACATGGACGACCCGCACTCGGCCCACGTTGTGCGGTTATACGATCCATCGAAACTGCAGGTGCGCGTCGACATTCCCGTCGCTGACGCCGCGAAGATCGGCGTCGGCCAGGATGCGAGAATCGTCGTCGCGGTGGCGCCGGATCGCACGTTTGATGGGAAAGTCACTCGCATCGTGAACGAAGCCGACATTCAGAAGAACACGCTGCAGGTGAAGGTCGCGATCAGCAATCCATCGGCTGATTTGAAACCTGAAATGCTCGCCCGCGTCCGCATCGTAACGGGCGGAGCGACGACACGCTCGACCGGCGATCAAACTGTGTTCGCGCCGCTTGATCTGATTCAACGCAACGGTGGCGAAGCGACCGTTTGGGTCGTCGACCCGCGGCGAAACGTGGCCGTGCACAAATCGATCGTGCTGGGCGAGACGCAACAGGAAGGGTGGATCGCGGTGATGAGCGGACTCTCCCCCGGCGATCAGCTGATCGCCGAAGAAGCCGAAAATCTCACGGACGGCCAGCGCATCCGCGTCGTCGGTGAAGTATCGACACCCAACCTGAAACGTAACGGGAACGACCATGGCCCTCATTGAATGCAGGCAACTCACGCGCGAATATCGCCGCGGCGAGAACGTGATCACGCCATTGGATCAGCTCGATCTGGACGTCAGAGCCGGCGTGTTCCTCGCCCTGATGGGCCCGAGCGGAAGCGGGAAGACGACGCTGCTGAATCTCATCGCCGGGATCGATCGACCAACGTCGGGCAGCTTGAAGATCGACGGGATCGAGCTGTCTGACATGTCGCGCGCGAGACTCGCGAACTGGCGAAGCGAATACATCGGCTACATCTTCCAGCTCTACAACCTCGTGCCGGTGCTGACCGCATATGAGAACGTCGAGCTGCCGTTGTTGTTGCACAAGCTGACGTCGAAGCAGCGGCACGCCAAGGTCGCGCTAGCACTGGATCTCGTCAGCCTGGCCGATCGTCACGATCACTATCCGCGCCAACTGTCCGGCGGGCAGGAACAACGCGTCGCCATCGCACGAGCCATCGTGACCGATCCGAAGATCATCGTCGCCGACGAACCAACCGGCGATCTTGACGCACAAGCCGCGGGACAGGTGATGTCGCTTCTGAAACGATTGCACGAGGAACTTGGCAAAACGCTGATCATGGTGACGCACGACCCGAAAACCGCAGCCGTGGCGGATAAGACGCTGCACTTGGAAAAAGGCCGACTCGTAGACGATCCGAAGCAAGCGGTCGGGTTGCATGTCGCCTGAGGAAAACAAACGATGCTGCCACTGAAATTCATCCCGCTGGTACTGAAACAAATCATCCGCCATCGCACCCGCACGCTGCTGACGCTTGCCGGCGTCGCGACTGCGATGTTTCTGTTCACCGCTGTGCAGGCGATGCAAAACGGCGTGCGCGATGCGACGCAAACAACCGCGAAGGACACGACGCTGATCGTCTATCGACAGAATCGGTTTTGCCCGGCCACGAGCAGGCTGCCAGAGTATTACGGCGATCGCATCGCCAAGATCCCGCATGTGCTCACCGTCGTGCCGATGAAAATCGTGGTGAACAATTGCCGCACGAGCCTGGATGTCGTCACGTTTCGTGGCGTGCCGGAAGAGCGCTTCGTTGAGCATTACTTGAAGGATCTGAAGCTGCTGGACGGCTCGATCGAGCAATGGAAGAGCCGCACCGATGCCGCCCTGCTCGGCGAGGCACTGGCGAAGCGCCGCGGACTGAAAGTCGGCGAGCGCTTCGACGCGGCCGGCGTGACGGTGTACGTGGCCGGCGTCGTCCGCTCGGATGAGCCACAGGATCAGAACGTCGCTTACGTCCATCTTTCGTTTCTGCAACGCGCAACCGGCGATC
>JACMJD010000019.1 GCA_014380825.1 Phycisphaerae bacterium
GCTGCCAGGCATTGCGGCAATCGCGCTGACGCTGGGCATGGCGATTGACGCCAATGTCCTGATCAACGAGCGGATACGCGAGGAACTGCGCAAGGGTACGAAACCACACGAAGCAATCTCGGAGGGTTATGCGCGCGCGTGGGGGACGATTCTCGACTCGAACGTCACGACGCTGATTGCGGGGATCTCGCTGCTGCTGTTCGGTTCGGGACCGATCCGCGGCTTCGCCGTCGTGCATTGCCTGGGGATCCTCACGTCGATGTTCAGCGCGGTGTTCGTGTCGCGAGGCATCGTCAACCTCATCTATGGCGGGCGGAAACGCCTCGACAAGATTTCCATCGGGCAGGTATGGCGCCCGGCTGAACTGCCGGCCAAGTAACGCGCCGCCAACCAACCGAACCAGGAGCATTTGATGGAATTTTTCCGAATCCGGCGCGACATCCCGTTCATGTCGCACGCCTTGACGTTCAACCTGATCTCCGGAGTGACGTTCCTGCTGGCCGTCGTTTTCCTGGTCATCAAGGGGCTGCATTTCAACATCGAGTTCACCGGCGGCACGGTGATCGAGCTCAAGTACGCGAGCGCGCCCGACATCTCCAGGATCCGGGCGCACGTCGATTCGCTCAACCTCGGCGAAGCCTCGGTGCAGAGCTTTGGCAGCGCCACTGATCTGCTGGTGCGACTTCCGGTCAAGGCCGATGTCAAGACCGCAGAAGTGGGCGACCGTACGTTCGCCGCGGTCTGCGAGACCCGTACGATGAACGCCGCTAACGACGTCTGCGGCACCGGAGCCGAAGAGATCAGACGGCAGCGGGTCGAATCGGTCGGCTCTCAGGTCGGCAGAGAGCTCGCCGAGAGCGGCGCGTTGGCGCTGCTGATCGTCATCGTCGGCATCATGATCTACCTGGCGTTTCGCTTCGAATGGCGCTTTGCCGTATCGACGATCATCGCGAACCTGCACGACGTGGTGATCATCCTCGGCTTCTTCGCGTTCTTCCAGTGGGAGTTTTCACTGGCGGTGCTGGCGGCGATATTGGCGGTGCTTGGATATTCGGTGAATGAGTCGGTGGTCATCGCCGACCGGATCCGGGAGAATTTCCGCTCGCCGCGATTCCGCCGCGCGACGGTAGCCGAGGTGATCAACAATGCGATCACTGCTACGCTCTCGCGCACGATCATCACCCACGGCAGTACGTTGATCATGGTGCTGTCGATCCTGTTCTTCGGCGGCGAGACGCTGCACTACTTCGCGCTGGCGCTGGCGATCGGCATCGTCTTCGGCGTCTACTCGTCGGCGCTGGTCATGGCGGCGCTGGTGATGTGGCTGGGCGTGTCGCGCGAGAACCTGATCAAACCGGAAAAGAAGACCAACGTTGACAAGGTGATGACCTGATCATCGTCGGCAACTCGCGCACGCCGTCGGCGATCGCGCGATGCAGGATCACGGTGGCCCGCATCTCGCCGCGCATTGAGTGCTTGGTAGTGGAATGATCACTACGCTGGTGTACTCGATCTTCTCGCTGAACACCTCGCTGCCGGAGTTCGTCGCGCTGTACGGGAACTGGATCTTCGTCATCCTGTTCCTGATTATCTTCGCCGAGACCGGACTGGTCATCTTCCCGTTCCTGCCCGGCGATTCGCTCCTTTTCATCGCCGGCACGGTCGCCGCATCGAGCGGCCTCAATGTCCATGTGCTCGTTGTCGTCCTCATCATCGCGGCGATTCTCGGCGATTCGGTCAACTACGCAACCGGGCGGTACATCGGTCCCAAGGTATTTTCCCGGGCGGGGACCACAGGAGTCTGGCGGCTGATCAAGCCGTCGCACCTGCAGCAAACGCATGATTTTTTCGAAAAGCACGGAGCCTTCTCGCTGGTCATCGGGCGTTTCGTTCCGATCGTGCGGACGTTCGTGCCGTTCCTGGCCGGCGTCGGCGACATGACGTACCGCCGCTTCCTTTGCTACAACGTCGCCGGTGCAGTGCTCTGGATCACTTCGGTCACGTATGCGGGATATCTGTTCGGCAACATCCCGTGGGTGAAGGCCAACTTCCATTGGGTGGTACTCGGGATCATTATCGTGTCGGTGCTGCCGATGGTGATCCAGTTCCTGCGCGAACGCGCGAAGTCGAAGAGACAGACCGGCGCGGCTCGCTGAAGAGCATCGCCCGGGGCCAACGTGCCGCAGGCCCGGACGGACCGCTTCAGATCCGCCGCGCGAGCTCCTCGGCCTTGCCCAGGTAGTTCGCCGGAGTCAGTTCCTTCAACCGCGCCCGTACCGCGTTCGGTAACGCCAGTGTGTCGATGAACGCATGCAGTGACGACTTGGTAATCCCCTGCTTGCCGCGCGTCAGCGACTTCAACTGCTCGTACGGATTCTCGATGCCGTAGCGGCGCATCACCGTCTGGATCGGTTCTGCGAGCACTTCCCAGTTGGCGTCGAGGTCCTGTGCGAGCCGTACGGTGTTGACTTCGAGCTTGCCCAGCCCCTGCGTGCACGATGCGTAGCCGAGCAGGCAGTAGCCCAGCGCGACGCCCATGTTGCGCAGCACCGTCGAGTCGGTCAGGTCGCGCTGCCAGCGTGAGATCGGCAGCTTGGCGGACAGATGCTGGAGGATCGCGTTGGCGAGGCCGAGATTGCCTTCGGAGTTTTCGAAGTCGATCGGATTGACCTTGTGCGGCATCGTCGAAGAACCGACTTCACCTTCCTTCAGCTTCTGCCGGAAATATCCCAGCGAGATATAACCCCAGATATCGCGGTCCAGCCCGATCAGTACCGTATTCGCGCGGATGAACGCATCGAACAGCTCGGCCATTGCATCGTGCGGTTCGATCTGCGTCGTGTGTTCGTTGAACTGTATGCCGAACGACTCGACGACGCGACGCGCCAGCGCCTCCCAATCAACCTCCGGATAAGCGGCCAGGTGCGCGTTGAAATTGCCGACCGCGCCATTGATCTTGCCCAGCAACGGCTGGCCGGCGATCCCCGCAACCTGCCGGGAGAGCCGCGCGGTGATGTTGGCCATTTCCTTGCCGAGCGTCGTTGGCGTTGCGGCCTGGCCGTGCGTCCTCGAGAGCATGGGCAAAGCCGCATGCATGTGCGCCAGCGAGCGCAGCGCTTCCA
>JACMJD010000197.1 GCA_014380825.1 Phycisphaerae bacterium
CGATAGCGCGCAATGCCAGGAATGTGAACAGCAAGCCGGCGAGATTGTCGCGGCGTTTCTTGCGCGCCTTGGTGATATTCGCAAACTTCTGGCCGACGATGTGCAGGCGGCGTTCGACAGCGACCCGGCCGCGCAAAACACCGATGAGACGATCTTCTGCTATCCCGGAATCTTCGCCATCACCGTGCAACGGCTGGCCCATGAGTTGTATGTGCTCGACGTGCCGCTGCTGCCGCGCATCATGACCGAATATGCGCATAGCCTGACCGGCATTGATATTCACCCCGGCGCAAAGCTCGGGAGCAGTTTTTTCATCGATCACGGCACGGGCGTGGTGATCGGCGAGACGACGATCATCGGCGAGAACGTCAAGATCTACCAAGGCGTGACGCTCGGCGCGATCGCGCCGGCGTACGGGCAATATCTCCGCGGGCAGAAGCGCCATCCGACGATCGAGGACAACGTCACCATCTACGCCGGCGCCACGATCCTGGGCGGTGAAACGGTCATCGGCAAAGGCTCGGTCATCGGCGGCAACGTGTTCATCACCAGCAGCGTTCCACCGATGAACCAGGTGAGCGCCGAGCCCCCCAAGCTGAAGTACCGCGACCGCCGTCCGAAGAAGAAGGATGATCAGATCATCCTGGACTTTCAGATCTGACTGCGCGGTGCGGCACAAACGTGGATGTTGCCTTAACGCAACATCCGTCATATCCGGACAGCCATTTCAGCGAATGATTCTTCGTGCGATAGCGGTATCGGGTTTGATATAAGAACGGCGGATGCTTGTACGAGCGCTCATGATCGCGGGGTTAATCGGTATCGTCGGCGGCTGCGCATCGACGCAGCCGTCGAAGCAATCGTGCTGCGCGGAGCACCACGTCGCACACGCCGAAGCGCCCGAGCTAGATCGCGCCGTTACCGCATCTGCACTGCTTTTCGATCCACCGATGTACGCCGACGAGCTGGGGCCCGAGTTGGCACGTGAGGGCCGCGAGCGGTCGGCGTTTGTCGCCTACGAAGATCAGACCACCACATTCTCGTATATTCACATCGACGACCGCCAGACCGGCGGCACCGGCGCGCGGTACGAGCGTCGCGCGATCATTGATCGGTTTGGCTCATCTACGCGCTAGATCCTGCAAATCCGTCTGAATCCCCTCCCGGCGAGTTTCCACCCCATTGCAATTTGTTACTTGATATTGGACCTTCCGCTGGCCATGATATTCACAAGTCTGTTGCCCATCGACCTTTATCCATCGCGCGCGCGACGGCGGATCGCACAACGATTGACGGGGAAGCAATGGCCACCATCACGAAAAAAGAGCTGATCGATCGCATCGCCGAGAAGACCGACCAGCGGCGGGTGCAGGTTAAGAGGGTCGTGCAGCAGTTCCTCGACTTGGTCGTCGACGAGCTCGGTCGCGGCAACCGCTTGGAATTCCGCGACTTCGGAGTATTCGAGACGAAACTCCGCAAGGCGCGAAAAGCCCAGAACCCCAAAACCCTCGAGCCGGTTGCGGTGCCGGAAAAGCGGACGGTCAAGTTCAAGGTGGGTCGTCTGATGAAACAGCGCCTGGCCGAAATCTCCGGCGTGGCGATCGACGACGAGGCGGGGGACATCGCGGAAATGTCGGAAAGCGAAGTCGAAGAAGATAACGCCGAAGAGACGGCGAGCTGACTCTCCCCAATTGACTCTCCCCAGTTTACTCTCGCCGTAGCACGGGTTTTTCAACCCGTGCCTTCTGTCACTAAATCAAAAGAAAAAGCACAGGCTGGAAAATCCGTGCTAGGTTCGATTACGACGTCCGTGTTCCGACGTTTTCGTCGGTAAGCTTTCGCACACATCGCTCACGACTGAACTTACGCGTGTGGCCGGTTCGCGCCGGTGTAGCGTTCGGTCGGTCGGAGCGTGCCTTGCGAGAGGTGCGGAGCGTCGTCGATGCGCTGCATCGTGCGCTGCACCAAATCCGGCGACGGCTCCGCCGCCGGCATGTGGCTTAGCACTCGAAGCATTCGATCGGCGGCCTGCAGCCGCGTTCTCACATTCATCTTGCCGCTCTTCACGTTAAAACTCCCAAAAGATCCGGCCGCCACCGGCGCAACCTGACCGTTCTGGTCAAGAAGCAAGTCGATAGCACGACCGTCCTCATGGCGCAATTGTCTAGCCATGCCTCACCCTAAAGTATTTCTGGGGACGGCACCATTACCGTCAACCCGACACCTTCCACTATGAGTTTTTGACATCCCCACGCGCCCGCGTACTGAACTAAAAGGCGCGTTCTCCAATGATGCCGTGACCTACAAAAAGATCTTGATTCGACCTGGCCTGCTTACGCGAAGTGAACAACCTGGCCAGCGATCTTTTCGATCAGTCAAACTCGAACTGACTCTGCCAATCCTACGAAGCCGTTTTGCTTTGGTTCAGTTGCTTCCAACGGTCCGCAAAAAACGCCACTGCTGCATGCAAACGAGACTTCACCGTTCCCAACGGAATATCAAGAATGTCGCTGATTTGTTTGTAAGGGAATTGGTGGAAATAGGAGAGCAGCAGGATCTCTCTCAGGTTTTCCGGCATCGACATCACCGTGCTTTTCACCGATTCCTGAAGCTCCTGACGCTGAATCGGATCGTCCGGGAACTCCTGCGTCGATTGCATGAGATCGATGAATTCGCCGCTGTCGTCATCGCCGGGACTGATGGCGGCCGATAGCGGGTTGGTGGGACGTCGTGCGTTACTGCGAATCAGATCGCGCGCCTTGTTCGCCGCGATGGTAAACAGCCAAGGACGAAAACGCCGCGACGTATCAAACTGCGCCGCGGATTGATGCACCTGAAGGAACGATTCCTGGAACACATCCTCCGCCGCCGCCCGGTCGCCGATGAATCGGATCAGGAAATGGAACAGCTCGCGCTGATAGCGCGACACGAGCGTTGCGAACGCGGTCTTATCGCCTTGCTGATAGCTCTTGAGGAGTTGTTCGTCTGGTCGTTGATCGGAAGCCATGGCATGGGCAGTCAGTGCGGCGTGAGTGTTTTCGAGTGCTGTGTCGGTGTCAAGCGAGCGGTCGGCTCGGCGATCGATCGTGCCGGGCGGTGGGACAGATCCGTCGCCGTCACCATTGGACTTGGCATGCGCGGAACGAGCCGCATTCCCACCTCGGCCGTCGTTGTATCCGAAACTGCTCATTGCACGCTCTCACAAGAACAGCTATCGTGCGCCTCGTCAACGGAAAAACCTTAGCGGCTGTAAGCCAAACAGACACGTTACGAATTGCCGCTCACCCGACCGCCGCTACATTTCCGACGTACTGATCTTATGCCGTCGCTTTCCGCGCTTCCCGTCAAGCAAGACTTTTTCTCGCTCTCGCCGCACGCCTTCGATGCCATCGCAATCGATTGGGGCTGGCCGAAATTCCGCGCCAATCAGGTGCGCGATTGGGTCTACAAAAAAGGCATAATCGATACTAAATTCATGACCAACCTGTCCAAGCTGGACCGGGAGAAGCTGTCGAGTGCGCTGTCTTTCGGCGACAGCGAGATCGCTGCTCAACAACACAGCGAAGACGGAACGATCAAACTGCTGCTGCGTTGGCCTGCAGGCGCGAGCGCTGAAACAGTGATGATCCCCGATGGCCAGCGGTTCACCGCATGCGTCAGCTCCCAAGTCGGCTGTCCCGTAGGTTGCAAATTCTGCGCCAGCGGAATCGGCGGAGTGAAGGGGAACCTCACGGCGGGGCAGATCGTCGAGCAAATCATCCGGCTGAATCAGGTAATGAAACCGAACGACACCGGTAAGCCCAACGCGCCAGGCCGCGCATCAGATGCGCCGCGCATCACCAACGTCGTCTTCATGGGCATGGGCGAACCGCTGGCGAATTACGCGAACGTGTTGAGCGCGATCCGAATCCTTCACGATCCGAATTGCCTGAACCTCGGCGCGCGACGGATGACGATCTCGACCGTCGGCGTGCCGCCCAAGATTCGCGAGCTGGCGCGCGAAGATCTTCCACTGAACCTGGCGATCTCACTGCACGCGCCGAATGAACAGCTTCGTCGCGAGCTGATTCCCTGGGCCGAGCACTTTTCGATCGATGAGATCCTGTCCGCCGCGCGGTATTACTTCGAGCAGACGGGACGCGAGATCACCCTGGAATACATCCTGCTCGCCGGCGTGAACGATCGGCCCGAGCACGCGCGGCAGCTCGCGCGGGTCTGCCAGACGCTGCGCGCGAACGTGAACCTCATCCGCTACAACGAAGTCGCCTCGCTTCCGTTTGGCCGGCCGAAGAGCGACGATGTGGTGACGTTTCAATCGATCCTGCGTCACAACGGCATCAACGCCCACGTCCGCAAAAGCCGCGGCCGCGACATCGACGCGGCGTGCGGGCAACTCCGGCGCAAAGAACTGGTGCAACTCGGATCATGAAGACCCGTCGCGGATTTACGCTGGTTGAGTTCATGGTGCTGTTCGGAATCTTTGTGATTCTGCTCAGCATCTTCTTTCCATATCTGCTAAAGGTTCGTGAGGCCGATCGCCGCGCGCAGTGCGCCAGCAATCTCAAGCAGATCGGTGACGCGTTATCCCTGTACGCGAACGCCAACCAGAGGAACTTTCCGCGCGTGATCTATGACGAAGTGAGCATGCCAACGGGTTACAACGCGTTCAGCGGGCCAGATGACGACAATCCGTTCGCGCCGGAATCGAAGGTTCAACCAAACGATGTAACTGCGTCACTGTGGCTGCTGGTGCGGCAGGGGTGGGTGTCGCCGGCGGCATTCATCTGCCCGGGATCGAAAGATTCACGCGACCTCATGACGGACTCGGCCGGGCGTTTCGTCAAGCCGACGCAGCGTGGAAATTTTCGCAAGCCGTCGAACTTGAGCTACTCGTACGCCTCGCCGTTCAGCAACGCGTTGAACTTCAAACTAAACTTCGACTACCTCAACTTCTACTTCGCGCTCGTGGCTGACAAGAATCCCGGGATCGGGCCGGAGGCGGACGTGACGAAGCCTCCGTACAATGCCGATCCGATCGAACTATCGCGCGCCAATTCATTCAATCACGGGCGCGCCGGTCAGAACGTGCTGTATCCGAACGGTGGCGTGACGTTCAGGCGAACGCCATATGCAGGACCAAACTATGGCGAGCCGCATGGCGACAACATTTACACTGCTCGCGCGCCGGTTCCAGCAACTCAGCCGGCGAATCTGCACGTGACGTTGAACGGTTACTGTGGAACAAATCTCAGCCCGGTGACGCCCGATGACAGTTACCTGGTTCCCACCGCGCAGGACGATGCGTCACCATCTCGCGTGCCGCCGCCGGCAACCGCGCCCGCTTCGACGACTCCTGCAACCACGACCGAACCACCCCCCGCGCCAACGACAGCACCGGCCACCGCGCCGACACAACCGGCCACCACCACCGGTTCCTGAGTTTTTTATACACGCGTCGAGGCACCGGTAGACTGATCACTTGTGCAAGCCGACGCCAAGGGCGACGAAGTTATAGATCTTCCCGTCGCGCACCACATCCAGAAACTCTTCGCGACTGTACACTTGCGCATCGCGTTCGATTCGTACGGCCGTGGTGATCGTGTAACGCGAGTCGTCCAGAAATGAATGCAGCATCGCCGGCGTCGCGCCATACGCGGCGGCGGGGGCCGTGTCGTGCTCGATGATCAGCACCGGTCGCCACTTCAGCAGCGTCTGCGTCGCGCCGCGCAGCACGTCCAGCTCGGCGCCTTCGACATCCACCTTCACCAATGCGATCGGCAGGTCGGGCGGCAGCACGTCGTCCAAGCGCGCGCTGGGCACGTCAATCACCTGCGTGCGCTCGTCGTACGGCACGTCTTTGCGACGCTGGAGCCCACTGAACGGCGACACATCTGGAAAGTAATGAAACTTGGCCATGCCCGCGCGATCGGAGAGGGCCATGGATTTCACGATCGCTGCCGGGAACTTTCGCTGCAATTCCTCGGCGAGCTTCGGGATTGGTTCGAACGCGTAGTGTCTGCCGCCGGGCGCGATCGACAACATCTGTTCGAGATATCCGCCGAAGCTCGCGCCGATGTCGACGCAATTACTATCCGGCGGCAGCCGTTTTCGCATGAACGCGTACAGCGTTGCGTTCGCGTTCTCCGGCAGCTCCGGCGGTGGGGGGGCCTGAATCCGCTGCAAAACCCAGCGTGCCACCGGTTCCAGCGGCGATCCTTTCACCCAGCGCGTTAACGTTCGCTTCATTGCGTGTGCATGCTAACTGAGGGCGGGCTATTGTCTTTGCATTCGATGTGCCGATAATCCTGATGAGCGCGAATTCCGCCTGACCCGCACCGAGTCGTTCAAAGGATTGAACGTTGCCTGTTCTTCAAGCACAACGAGCACCGGCCGTAAACCAGGAGTTGCAGCGCATTCTGCGCCTGCAAGTTCCCGTCATCGTGCGCCTGGCCGAGCGAAAGCTGTCGCTGTCGGAAGTATTGCGACTGGGCGTCGGCGCGATCATTGAGTTCTCGAAAAACAGCGATGAACCGCTTGAATTGCTGATAAACAACAAACCGATCGGGCTGGGCGTGACGGTCAAGGTTGGCGAGAATTTCGGCCTGAAGATTTCGCAGATCGGCGATGTGAAGCAGGTGATCCGGACGATGGGCGAAACGTGAGAGGTTAGAGGGTAGGAAATAGCGATCCGCATTTCCTAACCTCTACCCTCTACCCTCCAACCTCTCA
>JACMJD010000198.1 GCA_014380825.1 Phycisphaerae bacterium
ATCATGCTGGCCGTAATGCGAGAGCGTTGACATCACGCCGCCGAGCATCGGCGTCGCCAGGCACGCGAAGCAGCAGCAGGCGAACAGCGCGCAATATCGCTTCACGCGCCGCGTGTATTCCGTCCGCTCGGACCAATGCGCGATGCGAAATCGTTCGATGATCGCGCCGGCCAGCAGCGCGCCGGTCCACATCGGGATGAACAGCGCGAACAGGTGGACGTTGATCAGCACCGCCGTGAGAATTGGAACCAGCCAGATGCCGGACGAGCGTTCATGCACTCGCCTGTCGCGCAGCAGCAGCCACGCGCACCAGGCGATCATCGCCAGCGCCATAGTGACCGGACGAAAGCTCAAGTAAGGCAACGCGAGGTATCCAGCGAACACCGTCGCCAGGGCAATTGCCAGATAGGGTCGTGGCGGGCGCGTGAGCTCGACACAGCTCAGCGCGATGAACAGGAAGATCGTCGCGACCAGGAGTGACTGCGTTGCGATTGCCGCGCGATAACCACCCGCTTCCCAGATCGATTTCATCGCAAGTTCGGCCAGCCACGAATAGGGCGTCCATGGTTGCTTGATGCTCATGAACGAGATGTCGTCGACAAGCGGCCGCACGCCGTCGCGCTCAATCTGCTCGGCCACGCGCAGGTGCCAGAACGCATCGGGGTCCAGCGTGTCGTAAAGGACCGATTTGCTTGCGGCCACCAGCAATAGCACGGCCAGCAGCAGCGTGAAACCAACGCGCGTGCGCCAGGGTTGTTCGTGTTGAACGATGGGAGCTTTGTCGAAGATCACAAACTGTTTATCGGATAGCGACAGTCTGGCGCAGTAGCCGCATCGGGCAGTTTTTTTCTGAGGCAGCGCGTTCTAAGATCGACGACATGTCTGAACCGGCCGACGCGACATCTCAGGAGAGCTTAATGACTTCCAAGCAAGTCTTCTGGCGCCTGCTGAAGATGCTGCGGTCGTACTGGGGCATGATCGCATTGGGCGTGACTTTTTTGCTTGTTTCGCTGCCCGCCGAGCTATTCCCGGCGATGGTCTGGCGATACGTCGTCGATGACTTGGCACTTCAGATGTCGACCGCGCCTTGGCTGCATTTCTTCTTCAGTTTTAACGGTGCGATCAACGACCGCATTGCGCTGTTGTTCTCGGCGCTGGGATGGCTGTTCGGCATCTATCTTTTCGGCGAACTGTTCAGCACGCTTGATACCTGGGTGCTGAATCGCGTTGCGCAGCGATTCATCCTCGAGCTGCGCAATCGCGTGTACGGCAAGTTGCAATCCCAAAGCCTCTCATATCTTCAACACCAGCGGACCGGCGACCTGATGAGCCGCGCGATGGCCGATGTCGACGAGCTGCAAACTTTCATCGTCGGCAGCATCGATGTAATCATCGGTGAATCGCTGCAATGGCTGGCCACCGTCGCGATCGTTATGTGGATGGATTGGCGAGTGTCGAGCATCTCACTCGCGCCGTTGCTCGCGGTCTACCTATTACTCCGTGTTTTCAACAAACGGGTTGCGCCGATCTACAAGGCCGCACGCGAACGCCTGGGCGATGTTTCGACTCGGTTGCAGGAGAACCTGTCGGGCGTCGTGGTGATCAAAATCTTCAATCGCGAGAAGCGGGAAGCGAAGCGATTCCGCGAGGCGACCGACGCGTACTACGACCAGCAGATCAAGGCGATCAACGCGCGCAGCCTGTTTTTTCCCTTCAGCCGCGCGGTCGGATTCCTCAGCAACGTGTTTATGATCGGGGTCGGCGGATATTTCATGATCACCGGCAAAGGTTTTACGCCCGGCAAGCTGCTGGCGTTCCGCGCGTACTGGTGGCGATTGTTCGGGCCAATCCAAACGCTCGCGCGCGTCAACGACATGGTTCAACGTGCAATCGCCGCGGCACGAAGGGTGTTCGAAGTGCTCGATGCACCGGATGAATTGCCGGATGCGCCAAATGCGACGCCGCTGGAGAAAGTGCGCGGTGAGCTTGCGCTGACTAACGTGACGTTCGAGTATCGATCCGAACGTACCACGGGTTTCCAATCCGTGGCTGTGCGTAATCGCACAGGGCCCTCGCGGAGTACCGTGAGCGACGGGTTGGAAACCCGTGGTACGGTGGTGCTGGAGAACGTCTCCATCAGAGTGGAACCAGGTCAGACGGTCGCATTGGCAGGTCCTAGCGGTTCGGGCAAATCAACGATCCTCAATCTGCTGCTCCGCTTCTACGACCCGGTCGATGGGATCGTAACTCTCGATGGCCGCGACCTTCGATCGATCCGTCGCGATAGTCTTCGCCAGCACTTCGCACTCGTGCAGCAGGAGACGTTTCTGTTCAATGACAGCATCATGGACAACATCCGCTACGGCCACGGCGAGGCGACGATGGAACAGGTGATCGCCGCCGCGAAGGCGGCCAACGCGCACGAATTTATCTCGCGCCTGCCGAACGGTTACGACACGAAAGTCGGCGAGCGCGGTGTGCGATTGTCTGGCGGTCAGAAGCAGCGCATCAGCATCGCCCGCGCGTTTCTGGCGAATCCGAAAATCCTGCTGCTCGATGAGCCGACCAGCAGCGTCGAGCCCGAATCTGAAGCGGCGATCATCGCCGCGCTCAGTCGGCTGATGGCCGGCCGAACCACCGTGCTGACAAGCCATCGGCCGAGCCTGATCAACCAAGCCGATATCGTGTACGTGATCGAAGACGGCCGCGTCGCGGCATCGGGTCCGCCACGCCAAGTAATGCAGCAGGGCGGTTGGTTCGCGCGGTTCATGCAGGCAATCGAACTGCCCGCCGGCGACGTGATTGAATAGGTTGTCCGGTGACATGGGCTGCCAGCCCAACTGGCCGCGGAATATTCGCATTTCCCGATCAGCAGCAGTAAATTCCCAATCCTCACCGCGTAAGCCGGTGTCTGGAGGAATATGAAACTGCTCACGTCCATCGTTCTGGGAATGCTCACACTGTTCAGTGGCACGCTGCTCGCGCGGCAGGAGCCGCCTGCAAGTCAGCCTGTCCTCGTTGACGTCTCCGACAAAGCCGCTGTCGACGCGGCGATGAACAAGGACGTTGAGTTGGAAGGCGTCGTGCGCAGCGCGACGTGGAATCCGAAGGGCAGCGTGTTCTTCGTCAACTTTGAGAAGACCGAAGAATCCAAAGCGATGGCTGTCGCGTTCGAGAAGAAGCGGGAGGCTCTGGATAAATCTTTCTCGGGGGATGTGGGCAAGGCGCTAACCGGCGCTCGGGTACGTATTCGCGGAAAGCTCAGCGATTACAAGGGGAAGCCGCAAGTGATTATCGATTTGCCGACGCAGATCACCATCCTCGATCCAGCGCCCAGCACGCAACCGTCATCGGATAAACCTGCTGAAAAATGAAAAGGTTGCCGCTTGCGGCTTCGCAGATCATAAAGCGTGAATCGCTCGATTTGCGACGCCGCAAGCGGCATGAAAACTACATGGTTCCGGTTCGATCGGGATTCGTCTTGCGTTGAGCGTGTAATCCGCTGTCCTGCGTGAAGCGACAGCGTGTCCATGCGTGACATGAACTTCAATGTCCGCCGTGCGAGCTTGACTTTGCGGCTTCCGGTGACTTCGGCGACGTTTCCGGCGCCGATTCCGGAGACGGATTTCTTTTCTGTGGCGGGTCCTGCAATTCCTGGACGAGCGTCGCACTGACTTCAACTTCAACACGACGGTTGATCACTTGCCCGGTCGCTGAATATGCACGCTGCGCGACGGGTTCAAATGTGGAGCATCCCTGAACGCGGAGGATGTCAGGCGACACGCCTTTGTTCACGAGATAATCCGCCACGGCCTGTGCGCGCCGGAGCGAGAGATCCATCTTCTGTGCCGCTGACGCGCCGTCGGCGAAGTCGTCGAGCGATGCGTGGCCCTTCACGAGCACGATGTTGCGATGCCCACGAATCTGCTGGGCGATTTGATTGAGCGCGGTGATCGTCCGTGCTGAAAGTTCGACTTGGCCCGGATCGAACAGCAGCCGCCCTCCGACCGCTGCTTCACGTCCCGTGCGGATTGTCGTCACTTCCGGATCGGTTCCTTCGGCGCCCTTGTTCTCGCGACTGGAACTTCCCTTTTCCCCCGGCCCCGCCAGGCGCGCGCGCTTGGCCATCATCACTTTGTCGACCGGATCGCCGCTGTTCGGATCGGGGACCCAACCGAATCCGCCGCGAATTTCGCCGACGGTTTCCAGCCACCGCGCATCGCTGACGACCTGCGAATCCGACTGCTGCTTCACCTCGCCTGGCGATGGCTTGAGCACCCACAACAAGACGAACAACCCCATCATGCACATGATGAGGTCGGCCAATGTGAAGATCCACTCCGGGCATTCTTCACAGATCTCGTGCGGATCGCATTTGCAACTGGCTTTAGCCATTCAATTGCAGCA
>JACMJD010000199.1 GCA_014380825.1 Phycisphaerae bacterium
AAAGCGACGTTGTAATTGATTAATAGCGCCAAGCGCAGGCCGGAGACTGCGAGGTAGCCAAGTGCCTGCGCAGTGTGGTTGTCATTGAGCGCGGAAACTGTCTTGAGTTCAACGACGAGTTTGTTCCCCACGAGTAAATCGATCTTTTCCTCGCCAAGACACGCCCCTTTGTACATCACCTTCATCGCGACTTCGCAAGCGAAAGGAATTCCGCGAAGCTGAAGCTCGCGGCACATAGCGAGCTTGTAGAACTTTTCGAGATGTCCGGCGCGCAGGTGTTTGTGCACTTCGATGGCCGCACCAATCACCGCATGCGCCAGTTTCTGCGTTTCGTCATCCGCCATCTCACCCCGCGCCTCGCGCAAATCAAAGAAGCTTGCCATGTGATCTTCCCATTCTTTGTCTTCTTCGTGTCTTCGTGCCTTCGTGGCAAAAATTCTTTACGCTGGTTCTCCCAAGTAAGCTTCGATCACTTTCGGATTTTCCTGAATCTCCGCCGGCGTGCCCACGGCGATGGTTTCGCCGTGATCCAGCACCGTGATGATTTCGCAGATGGTCATGACCAGCTTCATATCGTGTTCGATGAGTAAAATGCCGACACCGAACGTGTCGCGGATGAAGCGGATCAGTTTCATCAGCTCGATCTTCTCTTGCGGGTTCATCCCGGCCGCGGGTTCATCCAGCAGAAGGATCTTGGGTTGCGTCGCAAGCGCGCGGGCGATTTCTAACCTTCGTTGGTCACCATAAGGGAGGTTCTTGGCGAGGAAGTCACATTTGTCCGCTAAGCCCAACGTGCGCAGAAGTTCGAGGCCGGAGTTCTCGGCGAGCGCGCTTTCGCGCGCGAATCTTGGGGTGCGCAGGATTGTTCGCACCAGGCCTTGTCCGACCGGGCGGTTGAATCCGACGCAGACATTTTCCAGCACGCTGAGGTTGCCGAACAGCCGGATGTTCTGGAACGTGCGCGCGATTCCCGCGCGGTTGATCTGCATCGGCGGATGGCCGTCGATCCGTTTGCCGGCCAAGTAAATATGTCCGCTGCTGGGCGGGTACACGCCAGTGATCAGGTTGAACGCGGTCGTCTTGCCCGCGCCGTTCGGGCCGATCAGGCCGACGAGATCGCCGATGTTCACCTGCATGCTGAAGTCGCTCACCGCGCGCAGGCCGCCGAAGTTGCGGGAGACGTGATCGACGTTGAGCAGCCCGCCGTCGCTCATGCCATCACCGTCGGTTCCGCGTTCTGGCGATCTTCGGTAGGCGTGGGCAATCGGCCGGAATTACCGAGCCGTTTTGGCCAAAGCTCGCGCCCGCCGAGCAAGCCTTGCGGGCGGAGCAGCATCATGAGGATGAGCGCGAGTGAATAGATGATCATGCGGAAGTCCGCCAGCCGAATGCCTTTCCAGATCGCGAGCGCCCGAATGATTTCCCACGCCGCGCACGCGATGAGGACCGTCAGCACCGGGCCGAGCCACTTCTTGCCGCGCCACATTTGCACGCCGACAATAACTGCGCAGATCACTATGACGGCCACCCATCCGCCGACGCCAAGGCTCGGCGGATCGCGAAGCAGTTCGGGCAGGATGGTCAGCACGGCTGCCGCGAGGATCGCACCGCTGATGCTGCCGAGTCCGCCCAGCGTGACCATGACCACGATCTCGATCGACTTGGTCATGTTGAAGAAGCCGGGCGTGATGCTGCGTTCGTGTAGTGCGAAGAGCGCGCCAGCAACCCCGCCGAAGAATGCGCCCAAAACGAACGCGGTGACTTTGCGTCCCGTCGTGCTCACGCCGCACGCGGAGGCGGCCACTTCGTCTTCGCGCACGGCGACGATCGCGCGGCCCTGCGGTGAATAGGCGATGCGCCAGATCACGAACGTCGTGACAACCGCGATGCCGTAGAGCCAGATGAAATCGGTGTATTTCGGAATGCGATCGAGCCCGAGCGCGCCGCCGAGCGGGGCGGCGTTCTGGATGATGATGCGGATGATCTCGGCCATGCCGAGCGTGGCGATCGCGAGGTAATCGCCGCGCAGTCGCAGGGCGGGTAGTCCGACGATGAATCCGGTGGCGGCGGCGAAGCATCCGGCGCCGATCAGGAGGATGAGGAAGCAAATTGGCCCGCGCGCGAATGCAGGAATCATCGCCGACATTTTCGCGGCGGCGGGCATGCCGGTTTCAATCAGGAACGTGAACAGCCGGTAGATCCCGTCGAAAGATCGCGACCAGAGCAGGAAGGGTGAGCCGGTCAGCGTTCGCGATTCGAGCGAGATGTCCGTCAGCAGCCACGCGAACACCAGAAGGATCAGGATCGCCGGCAGAGTCGAATGCCATTTCCGCGACAGGCGGATCAGCGAGAAAACGCCATACATCACGCCCGCGACGATCGCGGCGACGGTGGCCAACGCAATGTAAAACCAAAGCGGCCCGCCCGCATTGTTGAACTTCTCGGAATAATGAATCGTCGGATATGCCGCCAGGTAAGCGCCGACCGCCATGAACCCGGCGTGGCCGAGCGAGAACTGTCCGCTGAATCCGTTAATGAGCTGAAGACTGACCGCAAGAATGATGTTGAACCCGATCGTCATCACGATGCGGAATGTGTACGTGTCGACCTTCATGTGGTCGAGCAACATGCCGATCAACCACACACCCACGAGCAGCAGCGGCAGCGGCCCGTTCGCGATCAGCGTCTGCATCCATGGCGAAAAGCCGGCGCCGAGCGCGCCGCGCGCTGCGAAGTGATCGGTGGTGCCCGCGACGCCTGCGAGACGCGCGCTGCGATCCACGACAGGAGACTGTTCAGACTTTTTCAACGACATGCTTGCCGAGCAATCCGGAAGGTTTCACGAGCAGAATCGCGATCAGAATGACAAACGCAATCCCATCTTTGTATTGGCTGCCGTTGGGGAGATAAGCGATCACCATCACTTCGACGAGCCCCAGCACGATCGCGCCCACCACCGCGCCGGCGATGTTTCCAATCCCGCCAAACACCGCCGCGACGAAAGCTTTCACACCGGGATACAGGCCCATCAGCGGCTCGACCTTCGGATATTTGATTGCGTACATCACGCCCGCCGCCGCTGCGAGCGTGGACCCGAGAATGAATGTGAAGCTGATGATGCGGTTGATGTTGATGCCCATCAGCGCGGCCGTGTCGAAGCGAAAGCTCACTGCGCGCAGCGCCATGCCGGTCTTGGTTTTCAGGACGATGTAGCTGAGCGTGAACATCAGAAGCAGTGTGACGACCAGGATGAGCGCGTCGACGCGGCTGATGACGACCGAGCCCATCGAGAAGAGTTGCTTCTCGATTCCGGGCATCATGTCGCGCGGAAACGACTGCGGCGTCGGCCCGAACACGGCAGGGTGCTGGCCGCCGAACTCCAGGAGCAGCGAGATGCCGATCGCGGTAATGAGTGAATTGATGCGCGGCTTGTCGCGCAGCGGGCGATACGCGAAGCGCTCGATGACGAATCCCAATACGCCACATAGCGTGATTGCGATGCCCGCGCACAGCAGGAACAGCCACCACGATTTGGTGATCGTCTCCCCACCGACCGCGACCCATCCAAGCTTGCGCGCCGACACGAGCGTCATCATCGCGCCGACCATGAAGATATCGCCGTGCGCGAAGTTGATGAGCTGAAGCACGCCGTACAGCATCGTGTACCCAACGGCGATCAGCGCGTAGATCGCACCAAGCGACAAGCCGTTGATGAGCTGCTGGAGGAATTCCTGGAATTGCTGCATTCGGTGCTTAGTTCACAAGTGCGCGCTCGCGCAACGCGTGTCATCCTGAGCGCAGCGAAGGACCTCGATGCGGCGGTTGGCGCACATGGCATCCCGAGATCCTTCGCTTCGCTCAGGATGACGTGGGACGCGAATCACTCCGGCTTCACCGTTCCGGCATAGTTGAACTTGCCATTTTGAATCTTCAGGATCACGACCGACTTCTTCGCGTTGTGATCCTGATCGATCGTCGTCACGCCGCTGGCGCCGGGGTAGTCCTTGGTGGCGGCCAGCGCTTCGGCGACCTTGGTCCCGTCGGTGCTGCCGGCGCGGGTCATGGCGTCGCACATGATCTTCATCGCGTCGTACGCGAGGATCGCCATCGCATCGGGCGTTTTCCCGCCGAACTTGGTCTTGTAATCCGCGACGAACTTCTTCACCTCCGGCCGATCTTCGTCGGGCGAGTAGTGATTCGAGAAGTAGCAGCCTTCAATCGCTTCCTGGCCGATCTTCACGGTCTGGTCGCTGTCCCAACCGTCGCCGCCCAGCAGCGGGGCTTTGATGCCCAACTCGCGCGCCTGCTTGGCGATCAGCCCGGCCTCGGTGTAGTAGCCGCTGACGAAGATCGCTTCCGGATTCGCGGCCTTGATCTTGGTCAGCTGGCCTTTGAAATCTACGTCGGACTTTTCCGTGTACGCAGCGACTTCCGAAATTTCACCGCCGCGCTTTTTGACGGCGGCGATGAAATAATCCTTCAAGCCCACACCGTAATCGCTGTTCACCGGGAAGAGCACGGCGAATCGCTTCATTCCCAGACCCTTGGGCGCCGCATCCATCGCGAAGTTCGCCATGGCCGTACCCTGGAACGGATCGATGAAGCAATTGCGGAAGACGTATTGATAACCTTCGGTGACCTTCGGGTTGGTGCTGCCGGGCGAGAGCATCGGGATCTTGGCGTCTTCGCAAACCGGCGCGATCGCGATCGATCGGCTGGATGCGATCTCGCCGAGGATCGCGTGTACCTTGTCGCGCGTGATCAGCTTGCTGCACGCCGTCTTCGCTTCGTCGGCCAGCGAGCGATCGTCTTCGGTGATCAACTGCACCTTGCGACCGAGCACGCCGCCCTTGCCGTTGATCTCATCCAGCGCAAGTTGAATGCCTTCGTCGGCGCTCACGCCGAACGTCGCGGTGTCGCCGGTCTTCGAGGCGACGTGACCGATTTTGATATCGCCGCCCCTGTCGCTGGACGATGACGCGGACCCGCCGCCTTCTTTATTGCAGCCAACGAATAGAACGCTTAAACCGATCAGAAAACAGGCGAGGATTTGCAATTTCATGGTCAGGCTCCGCAGAAGAATTGAACGCGGCGAAATGTATCAGTGGGTGGTGATAACTGCAACAAAACGACCGCAATAACGCGTGAACGCGCAGCGTCCTGTCATTCCGAGCGAAGCGAGGAATCTCGGGAGCCGAAGCCGTCATCCCTCCCGAGATTCCGCGCGGCGCTCGGAATGACCGTCGTTCCGCTGCTGGATTGTTGATTCCAGTCAGTGTGATTAGTGTTTCGCCACTGATGTCCGCCAACGGCGAACCATTGATCTCGATCGATTCGCTGCGCGTGCAGTTTGATGACCTGGTCGCGGTGCGCGATGTCAGCTTGAAGCTGCCGGCTTCGTGCCTCGTCGGATTGATCGGACCGAACGGCGCGGGCAAGACGACGTTCATCCGCGCGCTGGCCGGCCTGCAAGCGCCGACGCGCGGACTGGTTCACGTGCTGGGCGAGCGCGTCGTGCCAGGCAACATCGCGGCGCTGCGGCACATTGGGTTCACGCCCGACACGCCGCCCGCGTATGACGAGCTGACGGTTCGGCAATTCCTGCAAATGATCGGCAAGGGCTATCAGCTCTCGACGAGCGAAGCGGATGAGCGGATTGATTTCTGGCTGGAAAAAGTTTGGCTGACTGACAAGGCCGCGGTGAAGGTGAAACAGCTTTCGCGTGGCATGCGGCAGCGACTTGGCATCGCGCGCACGCTGTTGCCGAATCCAACCGTGATCCTGCTGGACGAACCCGCCGCCGGTCTCGACCCGGCCGGTCGTGTGCAGTTTCGGCAACTGCTGATGAACCTGCGTGACCAGGGCAAAACGCTGATCGTCTCCTCGCACATCCTGGCGGACATGAGCGAATACTGCACGCACATCGCGATCATGGCCGCCGGCGCGATCGTGCAGTTCGGCACCGTGGCGCAGGTCGCCGGTAACGGCGCGATCGAAGGCCGCTGCCGCTACACGATCGTACTGGCGTCGCCCGTGGCGGGGATCGATCGAATGCTCGCCAGCATCGAGGGCGTGGCCGATGTGCAGGTCGATTCCGGCGATCGCATCATGCTCGAATATTTCATCGAGCGCGACCGCGCGGCCGCGCTGCTGCGCGAATTGATCGCGCGGCAGATTCCGGTTGCATCATTCGCCATCAACACGCAGGGATTGGAAGAGGCGTATCTCCGCACCGGCATTCGGCAGGTGGACTAAAGCGGATGGATTAACCCATGACCAACAACGCCATCGCCTGGGCGCAATTTCAACTTCGCGGCGGACTGCGAAACACGCTGATCTTCTGCGGCGTGTATGCCGCCGCCGTGATCGGGGCCTACGCGTTTCTGCACAGCGCCGATCCGCGCAACGCGGGTTGGCCGGCGGGGTGGATCAATCTGCTGCTGGGGATTCAATCTTTCGGACTGCTGGTATTTGGCAGCTCGCGCGTCGGTGCTGCAATTCGAGGAGACGTCGCCAGCCGGATGATCGAATCGCATCGCCTGATGTCCACGCCCGCGCCGCACGCGGTCGCCGGCTACATGATCGGCGGCGGCTCGCAGGCGCTGTTCGCGTTTGTCACCACGTTCTCCATCGGCGCCGTCATCAGCGCCACCGCGGGGCTGGCGACCGACCGGTGGATTCTCAGCAACGGAATCCTGCTGGTGTTCGCGGTGTTCATCTGGTCGATCGTGGCGTTGCTGTCGTTCGTGACTTCCAAGGGATTGCTCGGCCTGGGCTGGATGATCGGGCTGTTCGCATTGGTCTCGATTTCGCGCGGACTAGTCACGATCTTCGTGCCGGCGCTGACGATCCTGTGCAGCCCGATCATGGGCGGATCGATCTTCATAGCCCCCGGCGGCGGCTCCGCGCCGTCGTTGGGATACGGAGCGTCGCTGGTCGGACAAGGAATCATCGGCACGCTGTTCTTCTTCGCGGCGGCGCGTCGATATCGCAGCGCGGAATCGACCGGATTCACGCCGCTCATGGCACTCGCGCTGGTCGCCGCGTGGGTGGCGCTCAGCGTGTTTGCGATGAAGAAATGGGAAGCGATCCAGCCGGCGATTTTCCGCGCGGCAGACTTCGATCGCGATCTTCTGCCCATTCAGACAATCGTGACGACCGCGGTGACCATGCTGCTTGCGCTGCTGCCGCTGGCGGTCAGCTCGCGGGCGCATCGACAGTGGAAGCGGCATCGCGCGTTGAATGATCCGGGCTTAGGGCGCCGGCCAATTCATCCGGCACTGGCTGTGGTGCTTTGCGCGGCGATGTGCCTGGCGATCGGGTTTTTCGTGCCGAGCAAACTTCTCTTTCTCCAACGCGCGGGATTTTGGGTATACACGGCCGGCATTACGCAGCAGCCGGCCGCGTTGATCCTCACCGGGGCTACGCTTCTGGCGTACTTCTTCTCATGCAGCTACCTCTTTCGCATCATTCACCGCAGCGCCAGCGGGCGCGGCGGCGCGGTGATCGCCGGCATCTTCACGCTGCTGATCTGGCTCGGCCCGCTGGTGATCGAAGCGATCAGCAACGCGATGCGCGATGACACGCGCGACTTTGTCTGGTCGCACGTCGCCGGATGGAGCCCGCTGGGCGCGCTCATCCTCATCTGGGGCCGCATCGGCGTCGACGCCGCGCCGGGTGTAGCCGGACAACTCACCGTCGCCGCGGCGCTGGCGCTGTTATTTTATTTGACCGACCGACGCCGACGTGCGGATGTAATCTGATCTCGCGTTGCTTGCAGCGTTGCCCGCATCGCGCACTATCGTTACAGTTTCCCCGCATGCGCGGAAAAGCCTTCGCAATCTGGACGACGTCGGTGGTGGCGGGTTTGTGCGCGTCGTCGATTCGCGCGCAAGTGTCATCGCCGAATCTCGCTGCACCGATTTCACTTCAACAGCGCCCGGAAAGTATTTATGCGCCTCCGGCGCCGCCGCGCGAGGATCAGGGTGTGAACGAAGGCGCGGTGCACATGGATTTCACCGTGCGCTACATGACCGATTACGTGTATCGCGGAATCGATCGTTCCGAGATCGGCGGACGCGAAGACGCGCCGAACTTGCAGTTCGACGGCAAGGTCGATTTCGATCTGGGAAAGTTTCCACACCCATACGTCAACCTGTTCGTCAACGTTTACGACTCCGATCCCATCTCGCGATTCCAGGAAGTCCGGCCGGTTCTCGGGTTTGATTGGCCGATCAGACCGCTGACATTCAGCGGCGGAAATATCACGTATATTTTTCCGGATCGCGATGAGATCAACACGTCCGAAGCGTTCGTCAAGATCGCGCTGGACGACGCATTTGTCTGGAGCACCGAGCGGCCGATCTTCCAGCCGTACGCGCTCGTCGCGTATGACTACGATTTGTACAACGGCTGGTATTTCGAAATCGGCATGAAGCACGATTTCATTTTCGAAGACACCGGCTTCAAGCTCACATTTGTGGCCGACGTGGGCTACTCGATGGACAACGAGCAGTTCCGCGCCGTCGGCAGCACCAGCGATACCGGCTTCCAGCATTACGATGTCGGCCTGATCGGGCAGTATTCGCTGAACACGCTGTTCAATTTCCCAAGACGATATGGCGAGTTCAGCCTCGAGGCGTATTTGTATTACACCGACGGCATCGACAACGACCTGAGCGCCGACACCCAAATCTGGGGCGGCGTTGGCATGAACTTCAAATACTGAGCACGCCAAAAGGAAAAGCCCCCGATGCCAATGCATCGAGGGCCAAGGGGCTACGTAAATCGCGAATCGAATTGTTCAGCGGCGTCGCAGCGCCATGCCGAACAGCCCGCTGAGCATCAGGACGGCTGTCGCCGGTTCGGGGATCGGGGCGCTGGTGATATCGAGCAGCGGCGGGGCGATTGCGGGATTTCCACCGATGCCGAACGCGCCGATGAGCGAGGCGGCGCCGTTGGCAAGGTTGATCGAATAAAGCGAGCTCTTGCCGTTCAGATCATTCGTCAACGATGCGAACGCAGTGTTCACATTCTGAATTTCAAAACCAACTACTCCGTTGGTGTCGACGCCAAGCGCGCCGACAAACACCAGTGTTCCATCGTTTGGCGGGTTTTGCGTGTACAGCGAATCAGTCGCCGAATCGATGTCGTAGAGTGTCGTCCCGGTGCCCGGATCGGTGTCATTGTTGTCATAAGCTGAACCGACGATCGATGGCGCGCCGGGATTGAGGGCAGCATCGGTAGTCGTCAGGCCATTGGCGGCATTAATGCGAAGGTTTTGACCACTATTGGTCGTGATGCGTAACCGGTCAACCGCAGGATTAAAATCCACGCCGAACGATGTTCCGGAAAGCGCGGTGAACGGGTTGGTTCCGTCCGCGGGATCCGCAGCCAGCGCGCCGACAAGCGTCGCGGCGCCGGTTCCCGGGTTGATCGTATAGAGGCGACCAAGGCTTCCCAAGCCATAGACCGTCTGGTTGGCGGGACGAAGGTCGATCCCGAGGATTTGCTCGTTCACGCCCAGGCCGGTGATATTCACCGCGGTGCTGCCGTTGCCGGGCGTGGCACTATCGAACGTGTGAAGTTGATTGGTCGTCGTCAGACCGATCAGCGGTGCCCCGACAGCTTGACCAGCCATTACCGCGACAACGGCGATCGCCGCATTTTTAACCTTGTTTGTCTGCATGTTTCTCCTGTCAGCTCCATTCGAGATCTAGAAATGTTGCACGCGGATTGTGCGGCTCGGATGCTATTCTTGGGAACGTCCAAAACGGCAGGAACTCTGGATATGATCAATCTCGTCCCGATCTCTCTCGCTAACGCGATGACCTATAAGGAGATCCGTCTCCGCGCCCTTCAGGACACACCCAACGCGTTCGGCTCTACGTACGCAAAAGAGTCCAAATTATCGGACGAAGACTGGTGTAGGCGTGCAGCGCAATGGAACAGCGGCGAGAAATCCGCCGCCTACCTTGCGATGGACGGTGATCAATCCTGCGGCATCGCCGGCGGATACTTCCCCGAGGACGGCTCCGGCCCTTATCTCATCGCCATGTGGGTTGCAGCGAGTCATCGACGCCGCGGAGTTGGCCGGCTACTCGTGAACGCAATCGTAGACTGGGCGCGATCGCGCGGCGCGGAGAGTCTGGTTCTCGATGTAACCACCACGAACGATGCCGCGATCGGCTTCTATGAAGATCTTGGATTTGTCCGGACTGGCACGATCAAGCCCTATCCGAATGATCCGGCGTTGCAGGAATACGAAATGTCAAAAGCGCTTGGTTGAAGCACTACCGCTTGGCGAGTTCTTCCATCGCGCGAGCGCGCTTCATCCCATGCTCACGGTCGGCGGCGGACACTTCATTCGTGATCTTTCGCGCGGACGCTTCGGCTAATTCCGCCCGCGCGGTTTCGGCGTTCAGTTCTTCGACGGGCGTGGCTTCGGTTGTCAGTACGGTTAGCTTGTTGTCCTTCATCTGCGCGATCCCGCCGTCAACGAAGAATGACTTCTCGTTGCCGCCGGGCAGAGTGAGCTTCAGCTCGCCGACGCCGAGCTTGGCGAGCAGCGGCGCGCGATCGGTGAGAATTCCGATCTGCCCGTCAAATGCGGGAAAGATCACCTGCGTGACTTGCTGGTCGAGGACCTGCTGTTCCGGCGTGACGACAACGCAATTGAATGCCATGCCCGCGAGTGTAAAAGGCGTTGCCGCAACCGTCAAACGATGGGGGTTTCTCTTACATGAAGGCGGCGCGCAGCGCGCCGAAATGAAAAATAAGAATTTTTTGCCCCGATCTGACGCGATGCGCGGTGATTTTTTTCTTGCGCTGCGCCGGACACGCGCGCCGCGCGCAGCGCACACAGTGTATAGGGCGCACTGTTTTCCCCAGCGTTGCGCCCGCGTCTTGTCTCGACGATCGGCTTCGTTCGCCGTCGCGATCGAATCGTCAAAACAAAGCCAACGTCGAAATGGGAGGTTCGATTGCGGGCGTCCGCCAGGGTGGATTTTTCCATGGGATCGCGCGAGATGCAGTGGCGACGTGTGCGATCGATCAGACAAAACGAACCCAAGGGAGGTGGCAGGAGGCGACGAATACGCAGAGACCGCGAAGTCGCGAAGGAGGCCGTGGGATCAAAAGTGCAAAACGAACCCACCGCCGGAAGGAGGAATGAACGCCAAGACGCCAAGGTCGCCAAGAAAGACAGGACGAAGGTGAGATGCACATTGGCGATTTGTCAAAACGAACCCACCGCGGAGTGACAACTCATCTTCCTTGGCTTCCTGGCGGCTGGGTGCTCATCCTTTCTGTTTCCGGACTTGGCAAAACAAAGCCAGCGTGAAGCTGGGCGGAGTCTGAGGGTGGAATTGCGTGCGGAAATTTGAGACGCATGGGTAACATGGCGTCGCTCACAAGCGGGGCGGGCATTTCTTCAAACGGTTCTGTTGTTGATCGTGTTGTTGGGAGTTGTTGTATGCGAAGTTGCATCATTCGCCTGTTATCGATCGCGTGTTCGTTCGCGCTGTCGATCGCTGACCGCGCGGGGGCGGCGCCGTTTGTGAATCTGGATTTCGAGCAATCGATGGTCCAGCCGGGCGGTCCGTTGTTTGTGCCGACGGGCGTGGCGTTCCCCGGGTGGACGGCGCGGGTCGACAACGCCAATTTTAACTCGGTCGGCCACAACTACATCGGCATCGGCGAGCCGGTGGTGTCGGTCTGGGATCGGGAAGTTTTGGGCCAAGGCATGCTGCTGCTCGAAGGGCAGTTCATGGCGTTTCTTGAGACGAACGCCGACGGCAACCGCTTCACCTCGCTGAGCCAGACTGGCGACGTGCCAGTCGGCACGCGATCGTTGACGTTGCTGTGTGATGGGCGGCGCGGGCCACCCGGGTTCAAAGTTGATGGAACTACCGTTCCGATGGTTTTTCTAAGCGGTGGATTAAGTCGAGCAATGTATGGAGCGGACATTACCCAATTCGCAGGCACCACCGTCGAACTTCGACTTGTCAGCGGCACGCTTACGGGGGAAAACAATGGAAAGCGGACGTTTGACGATTTGCGCTTGTCGCCAATTGCTATTCCTGAGCCTGCAATCGGAGTCGCACCACTCGCTGCGATCATCATGGTAACTGTCAGTCGCGCCAGGCAGACAACTTCTCACACGGTCAAGGAGGACCACTCATGAACCGAAAAGGCAGAAAAGGGGTCACCTTCCTTTTCGATGTGAGAAAAGGAAGGTGACCCCTTTTTCGAGGGGGTGATCGACTTCGACGCGAGGCGTTCAACTCACAGAGCAGCATCGCGCTCAGAGACGCGGCGCGAGGGCGATCCGGCACTGATGGCGCTGGGGCAGATGCCGCACTTCACGAAGGCGTTCATGAACTACTTCATCGCCTGGAACGCCGATCGGGGCGTGTATTACGACGAGTTCGACTTCTTCCCTGACGGCACGCCATGGTAGCAAATTACCCGCCGAGATTGGGTTTACCGGCGGCGGGCAATTGGCTTAGAATGTGACCTGTATCGAAGCGACACCACCGCGGCGCATCCGCGGTGGTTCGTGTTTTTAGAAACTGCTTGTTGGCTCTAGTGGATTGGAAACGTCATGCAGATCGTCAGTGCGGCCGAAAAGGTGGCGATGGAAGCCAAGCGCGAAGAGCTGTTCAAGATGCAGCTCGACGTCCAGGAGCGCATCCGCAAGGCGGCCGCGCTGGGCGACCTGTCGGAGAACGCCGAATACCATTTTGCCAAGGAAGAAAACCGCAGCATCCAGCGTCAGTTGGCCGAGCTGGAGACGAAGATCAAGACGGTTTCCGTGGTCGACACCGACAACGTCCCCGAGAATGTCGTGTTCCTCGGCCACACCGTGAAGCTGCTGGATTTGGACGATGACAGCGAACAACTCGTGCGGTTGGTCGGCGAAGCCGTTTCCCCCGATCCGAATAGCGATGTGTTACCCGTTTCCGTTAACAGCCCGATGGGCGAAGCGTTGATTAAAGCGCGTGTCGGCGAAACGGTGAAGGTGAAAGCGCCGCGCGGGACAATGCAGTTCAAGATTCTCGAGATTGTGTAAGAGTTCAGAGTTCAGAGTTCAGAGTTCAGAGTTCAGGGAAAATGCAATCGGTCTTTCCCTGAACTCTGACCTCTGACCCCTCTCCTGCCACGCTAGCTCAGTTGGTAGAGCAGCGGTTTTGTAAACCGCAGGTCGTCGGTTCGAGTCCGACGCGTGGCTTCACTTCCGTTACAAAGTGACTACGGA
>JACMJD010000200.1 GCA_014380825.1 Phycisphaerae bacterium
AACTCCTACGACCCCGCTCACGCGATCGTGACCGACCTGGCCGGCGTGAGCGTCGGTCTGATCGACGGCGAGATCCGGCTCGATCTGGATTACGAAGACGACTCGCGCGCCCAGGTCGATATGAATGTCGCGTACACGGCGGCGGGAAAATTCGTGGAAATCCAAGGTTCCGCCGAGAACGCCGGCGGCTTCGACCGCGAGCAAACCGATCGCATGCTCGATCTGGCCGTCGTGGGCTGCCAACGCATCATTGAGATTCAGCGACAAGCCTTGAAATAACGCCGCTCGGTCCGATAACCGATGCAATTTGATTGCATATCCGGCACACAATCCCCCGGCATCGCGGTACAATTGGTGGCCTTAACCAGTTGGAGTTGCGAATGCGTTGGATGATGCTGTTACCGATTTGCCTGTTCGCCGTCTCGTGCGCTGCTGACAATCAGCCCAAGCAGCCGACCGTCGGCACGAACACGATGAGCAAGCCCGATCCGTGGATCGGCGCCCGGCCGATGAAGCCGCCGACACCCGCACCGACCGCGGCCAAGCAAAATGCGCGGCAGCCGATCAATGCGTCGGCTTCTTCCAAGAAAGGCCCATCGCTCGGCCCACCGAAAGATGCGCAGTTCACGCTCTACTGCGCCGACTACACCGGCCCGTCGCATGTTGAGATCGCAAATCGAGCGAAGCAGGACTTGTCCGCATCCAGCGGCCTGCGCAGTTGGTACGTGATTCACCAGGAAGATCGCAGCACGCTCTTCCACGGCTACTACAAAGAGATGGATGACGCCGGGCTGAAGCGCGACCGTGCAACGATCGAAGCGCTCCAGGATCAGCGGGGCAATCGACTCGTGAGATCGGCGGTCAGCGTGCCCGTCGATGCACCAGACCCGATCGCGCCCCCGGAATGGAATCTCGCGAACGTGCGGCATGGCGAGCTCGATGCGCGCCACTACTGGACGCTCCAGATCGGCGCGTACAAAGACGATCCGCGCCGAAAGCAAGCTGCAATCGAAGCGGTGCGCGCGGCGCGTCAGAGCGGCATCGAAGCGTTTTATTATCATGGAGAAACCATCAGCTCCGTGTGCGTTGGCGTCTGGCCGGAGGAATCACTGCGCATTGAAGGAATGAAAGTGGTGCCCGGTGGTAGAGATATGCAATCCGGCGGCGCGGTCGGCGCGGCCAGCACCGATCCGGATCAGCAATTTCTGGTTGCTCCGGGGATGAACATCCCGGACAAAATGAAAGCGGCGGCTGGAAAGCGCGGAATGGGTGTCGCGCAGCCGAAGGTGACGATTGTCGATCCCACCATGCTGCAAGTGAAAGAACGTTTCCGCGAACACGCGGTCAACGGCCTGGTCGAATTGATGACCGATGAAAAAGGCCAGCGCGTGCCCAGGCCGTCGCTGTTCGTTCAAATCCCAGTCGGCGGACCCAGCGGTAGCACGTTCGATCCACCAACTCCACCACCTCCTGCCGAGGCCGTGCGGCAGTTGCAGCCCGAAACTCAAGCCCCAGCCTCCGGCGGCGGACGACTCAAGTCGATCGGGAAGTAATCGCGTGAGACTTCGCCGGCTTCCGTTATGATCCCGCTCCGATGAGCGAAATCGCATCGGACAGTATTGTCGTCGTCGAAGCCCTGAGCCCGGCTGAAGAGGCGTTCGAACGATGGCGAAAACGCATCGGGCTCATTCTCGCGCCGCTCGTGTTCACGCTCGTCTGGTATTACCTGCCGCTGGATGTTTTTTCGAATGACCCGCTAAAAGCACGCCCGCCACATCACCTGGCCGCGATCATGGCGATGGTCGTGGTGATGTGGATGACCGAATGCCTGCCGATGCCGGTCACGGCGCTGCTCGGCGCGGCGATGTGCGTCGTGCTGCAAGTAGCGCCAGCCAAGGATGTGTTCGCGCCATTTGCTGATCCGCTGATGTTTCTGTTCATCGGATCGTTCATTATCGCGCGGGCGATCTTCGTTCATGGGTTGGATAAGAGACTGGCGTTCGGCGTTCTTTCCCTGCCCGGCGTCGGCGCGCGGCCCGCGCGAATTCTCTTCGCATTCGGCGCCGTCACCGCGTTCATTTCCGCCTGGATCAGCAACACCGCGACCACCGCCATGACGTTCGCCATCGGCATTTCGATCCTGGCGTATCTGTTCGATCAGGAAAAGAAGGGCGGCCAGAAGATCAGCCGGCGATACGCGACCGGTTTGATGCTCATGACATCGTTCGCCGCGTCGGTCGGAGGTCTGGCTACACCGATCGGCACGCCGCCCAACGTGATTGGCCTGGGCTTCATCCGCGAATCGCTGGGCGTTCAGTTTTCGTTCTTCAAATGGTGCGTGATCGGCGTGCCGGTCGCGATCGTTCTTTACATCTGGACGGCGAGCTTTCTCAACTACTTCTGCCGCGCGGGCGTGAAGGAGATTCAGGGCAGCCACGAGATGCTCGTGCGCGAGCGGCAGCGGCTTGGTGCGTGGACGACCGGACAGGTTTCGACGCTGATCGCGTTCCTGGTAACGGTGGGGCTGTGGATCAGCGCCGGAGTGGTCGCGATCGTCGCGGGCGAAAACGCTCCATCGTACAAATGGTGGAGCCAAGTGATGCCCGAAGGCGTGGCCGCGCTGCTTGGGGCGACGCTGCTGTTCATCCTTCCCGGCGCACGCGGCGAGCGCGCGATCACCTGGAAGCAAGCCGTCAATATCGATTGGGGCGTCATCCTCCTCTACGGCGGCGGGTTCGCGCTGGGCACATTGTCATTCAAAGTTGGCTTGGCGGATGCGGTGGGCAAAGGCTTGATCGGAATGATCCCCGGCGAAGCGAGCGGCTTCAGCATGCTGGTCGCCGCGACCGTGGTCGCAGTGCTTGTCTCGGAAACCACATCGAACACCGCATCGGCGAACATGGTGGTGCCGGTGGTAATCGCGCTGGCGCGAACAGCAGGCATCGATCCGCTGGAGCCCGCGCTGGGGGCGACGTTCGGCGCGAGCATGGGCTTCATGCTCCCGGTGTCAACGCCATGTAATGCGATTGTGTACGGATCCGGCTACGTGCCGATCGGGCGGATGGTGAAATACGGGTTGCTGCTGGATGTCGTGGGAACGATCGTGATCATCGCGATGGTGCGACTGCTCGTGCCGTTGCTGCGCGCTTGACCAATGCAAATGCGGTTTAGCCACAGAGGCACAGAGGGCACAGAGAAGAAACAAAATTGAATTTGTATTCCTCTGTTTCCTCTGTGCCTCTGTGGCCAATCGGTATTTTCAGTGGACTCACGCGGCAAGTCGTGTGCGCGATTGCGTCGATCGAAGCTTCGCCTGCACATACCGACGAGCGCGTTTCGCGGTCGCGGAGTTGGCCTTTCGCGGATACGTGCTTTGCAGCAGCGCGAAGTGGCCGGACAGTGTTTCAAGAAGCATGCGTTGGGCCGTCGTCATGGCATTTCCCTTCATTCGATCCCCCGAGCGTTAGACGCCTCCGAATCCTATTTGGTTTCGTCGACAAGCTAGACACGGAACCATGAGCAAAAGCGGTGCGAATGGGACACGGCGGAACATTTTTTTCACGGCGGAGAATACGCCATGCCGGCTTTCGTGCCGCGACTACACCGCGAAATGGCACCGGAGCCGTTACAATCGAACGAGTTACGTCACGCGGTACCCGGAACACTATCTGGATGGCTGCGCGGATTGATCACTGATTAGCAGGCATCGTGAAACCACCCGAGCATCACGTGTACTTCGCCGTATTTGGTTTCGGCGATGATCCCGCGGTCGTCACACAGGCGATGGGCATCGAGCCGACGGAGGCGTGGGTCAAGGGTGAGCCCACGGGTCGGCGCAGAGGTATTCGGACGCACAGCCGGTGGGTGCTTCAAAGCGCGCTTGCGCTCGTCGAGCCGATTGAGGATCACTTTGAGGATTTGCTCCCGCAGCTTGAATGTCGACGTGATGCTGTTGCCGATGTACGGACTAGGTTCGAAGCTCGCTTGGCGGTCGCGGCATATTGGCGCGAACTAAATCCAAGCTTCCGACTGTCCGCGGAAATCGTTAGGCGCGTCGCGGCGTTGGGATTGGATGTGGTCTTCGATCTGTACTGTCTGGGCGGTGCCGGTGATGCCAGCTAACCAAAACTACACTGGACCGGAATCCGAAAAGGTGACATCCTGGATGTCACCTTTTCTCCACCCACCTTTTCTCCACCACCTTTTCTCCCACACGCTATTACGGCATTCAATCCGGCATCATGATCTCATTAGCGCTTGTTGATATTCAACTTGGATTTCGTCCATCGAATGGTTGGGGCAAAAGTGTCGGAGAAAAGGGGGGTCAGGAAGATTTTCTGGCCTCCAACGTTGAAGAATTCTCGTCGCTCCTGCATGATCGAATCGCGCAATCGTCCGCCCGGCCAGCGATTGCGCCGACGTCGTTGCGTCGATCGAATCGCAGGGGATTTTGGCCGCTTTTACTGGGGTTTTGCCGTAGAATGATCTTGCTGCCACGCGGTCTGCGCGTGTTCGCGGCCAACTCGCTTGCTGTCCTGCTCGCCAACGTTCCAACGGCGAGCGCGATTCAAATTCTCTTTATTTGTAGCTGCGGATTTCTCGTCGCTTTTGACTTTGTCAAATTCCGCGGGCGAAGCCAAAGAGCCAAAGTTGATGCAGCGACAGAAGTGTCGGCCCGGCCGGGAAATAGCGAAAAAATGAAAGGATGTTCAGCGCGAAAACGTGATCGAATCGAGCAGAACGAACCCATTCGAATCCGAGGTCAAAGTGACGGCTACTCGATGGTTCGCCGAGGGCGCGGCGGTGCTGCGGAAGGGTCAGGCGGTGGTTGCCCCGGGGCGTTTCATTTGGCGATCTTGAACCATCTCGCCGATCACCTATGATCGAAATTGCGGAGGCTGATGAGGTGAAAGGTCAAAAGGAAGTATGAGCACGAGCGGCAACGTGACGGCTGTGGTCGGACAATCCGGTGGACCGACGGCCGTGATCAACCAGTCGCTGGTTGGCGTGATTCAGGAAGTCAGGCGGACCAAGCACATCGACAAT
>JACMJD010000201.1 GCA_014380825.1 Phycisphaerae bacterium
ACAAAGGTCGCCGAACGGGTGTTTCAGAAAGACGGTGTCTGGATCGCACCACCGGTTTGGCAGTTTGAATTCTTGAACGTCCTAGCCACGACGGTGCGGTCAGGAAAGCTGGATTTCGACCGCGCCTCGCGTTCGTGGATTCACGCTCCCGCTTATGTACGCGATGCGGACGTGAACGCGCTGGAGGTGCTTGAGCTGGCAGGTGAAGCAAAGTTCGCAGCCTTTGACTGCTATTACGTCGTGCTCGCTCGCAGGATGCGCTCACTTCTTGTCACCGAAGATCAAAAATTGATCGCCGCGTTTGGCGATGTTGCTGTTTCGATGAACGACTTCTTGGCCAAACACTGATCGAATGATCGATAACAAATCTACAAACATCACCTGGCACGACGGCACCGTCTCTCGTGCCGATCGACAGAAAAAACTCGACCAGAAGGGCGTCGTCGTCTGGATGACCGGTTTGTCGGCGTCCGGAAAATCGACGATTTCCTGCCTGCTGGAACAGATGCTGCTGGATCGCGGCCGATTCGCGTATCGGCTTGACGGCGACAACATTCGCCACGGCCTGAATCGCAATCTGGGCTTCACGCAGGAAGACCGCGCGGAGAACATTCGCCGCATCGGTGAAGTCGCCAAGCTCTTCGCCGATGCCGGCATCATCGCCATCACGAGTTTCATCAGCCCGTACAAGAAAGATCGCGACGCGGTGCGCGGCAACCTGGGCGGCGACTTCGTCGAGGTGTACATCAACGTCTCGCTCGCAGCGGCCGAGGCGCGGGATCCGAAGGGGCTTTACAAGAAAGCGCGATCGGGCCAACTCAAAGGCTTTACCGGAATCGATGATCCCTACGAGGCGCCGGATTCGCCGGAAATCGTGATCGACACCGAAAAGCTTTCCGCACAACAAGCGGCCGAGACGATCATTGGGTATCTCGATCGCGGCGGATTCTTGAAAGCGTGATGTATGGGGCTGTGTTTTCGGTGGTGGCTGGCGCTGAACTGCCTCGTGCTGCCGTTCTTGGTCGGATCGCTCCTCTTCGCTTGGCGCGACGCTGCGAAGTTGACGAATCCTCCGGCATCGATCCCAGTTCCAGCTACCTTGCCGCCAGACGCGGATCGTCCTCATGACATTTTTCTTGTGTGTTGTGCCGTCGAGGTCGTTGGCACGATCTTGATCATTGCTTGGCCTCGTTCAGCGAAGGGCGCGCGTGGTTTCCCAATCAGTTGATCTTCACTGCCATTCCACGGCATCGGACGGCACGCTCGTACCGCGCGATGTTGTGCGACTGGCGAAAGACTCGGGCCTTAGCGCGCTCGCGCTCACCGATCACGACACCGTCGCAGGCTTGCGCGAAGCTGCAGTGCACGCTGCTGATCTGGGCCTGGATTTTCTTACAGGCATCGAAATCTCCTGCGAGTTTCCGCGGCCCGGAACGATGCACATGCTCGGGTACGGCATTGATCCGGACTCCGCGACGCTGCGAGTTCTCACGACGGCTTTGCTTTCCGCCCGCGGCGATCGCAATCCGCAGATCGTCGAAAAACTCAACGAGCTCGGCGTCAACGTCACAATGGACGAATGGCGCGAAGAAGCAAAAGGCGGTGTGCTCGGCCGGCCGCATTTGGCGGCGATCTTGCTGCGCAAGGGCGTCGTGAAATCGCGGCAGGAAGCGTTCGACAGATATATCGGCGAAGGCGGGGTAGCGTACTTCGATAAAGAGCGAATCACGTCGCGCCGCGCGATCACGATGATCCGCGAAGCCGGCGGCGTGGCCGTGCTGGCACATCCGACGCAGCTTCGGCGAGAGAATTTTCCGCAGGTCGAGACGATATTGAAAAATCTCGTCGATGAGGGTCTCGCCGGCGTCGAAGTGATCCACAGCGATCATGATGAAACGTGGACGCGCGAGCTCGAACGAATGGCCGATCGGTTCAAAATCCTGAAGACCGGCGGCAGTGATTTTCACGGCTCGAACAAACCCGACATCCAACTCGGCGTCGCGCGCGGCCG
>JACMJD010000202.1 GCA_014380825.1 Phycisphaerae bacterium
GTGATCTTGAATTGACCCGTGCCGGCCAACTGCTTGCCACCGAGATCGACGAACTGCGCCAGCTCATTCTGCAATTTGGCCAGATCGAAATTTCCGTCGATCCCGATCTTGGCGAGCGAATCGCCACCGCCGGTGATTGTGGCGAACGCGCTGGTGAGCGCGAGGCTCAGCTTGCGAACGTCGGGAATGTCTTTGCCGTTCGGAAGGATGACCGCGGCCGTCTCCAGGTGTACCGGGCTAAGCTGAATCGGCTTCCCGCTCTGCCGGCCCTTGGCGACGATGTCGAGCTTTTGCGTGACGGCGATGCTGTCGATCGCGAACACGATTGTCTCGCTGTTCGTCAGCGATCCGCTGTCGATCGTCACGCCTTCCTGAAGCTTCAATGTGTTCGGCAGCGCTTTGCTGAGGGCGCCGAAATCCGGCACGACCAGATCGATGTTGATCTGCCCCGCCGCGCCCGGCGCTTTCTTCGCGGCCAGGTTATTCAGCGCCTGCTCCGGCACCTGCCCGGCGACGTTCACATTCACCAGCGGCGAATTCACGCTCAGCTTTTCGATCTTGATCAGCGTCGTGTTCGCATCGACGACCGTGCGCGTCACCTGAATCGGAATAGAAACCTTTTGCAGTTGCAGCCGATCCTTCAACCCCGCGCCGGCGAACGCGACGTTCGTCGCTTCGATCATACCGTTGGCCGAGATTCCGGTGATGCCCACCGCGTTCACATCCAGCATTCCGCCGACAATGCCGGCAACGTCCGCGTCTGCCCCCAGCGACTTCTTCAGCATCGGACTCGCGCCGGCCAGGTCGACGTTCGCCAGCACGATCTTCTGCTGCGCCTTGAGCGTCTGCTGCACCTTCTCCAGATCGACCTTACCGTTCTCAACCGCGTCGATCGAGCCATTCATGCTGATCGCGCTAGGCTTGCTGTCGCCCACGCGATACGCCAGCTTGATGTCGTTCGTGATCGGTTGATTGATGTCGGGAATGTTCAGCACGATCGTGCTCGGATCGATCGCGATCGGCGCGGGCACGCCTTCGCCTTCAACGGATCCGCCCAGCACGTTCACCGTCAGCTTGCCGCTGATCTTCGGCAGCTCGATTTCGTTCTCCTTGTCGCTGGGAGTTTTTTTCGGCTTCGATTCCTTTGGCGCGCCCGGCTTCGCGAGGCTGGCCAGGTTCACGTTGCCGTCTTTGTCCACGACGATCTTGTCGAGCTTCACGTCGACGACGGTGTCGCCGAGATTGAGATTTCCACCCATCGCGCCAAGCAGCGACAACTGCGTCGAGATGCGTGGCACCGACAACACGAGATTCTTCTGCGCGTCGAAGACCTTGATCCCGCTCGCCTTGATCCCGCCGGTCCAACCGACCGAATAATCGTCGATCGCGACAGAACCGTTCAGATTGCTATTGATCTGCGAAACGACGATCGCGCGCACGGGAGAAGTGCTGGCGATCCACGGCGCGCAGACCACCAGCAGGATGATCAACACCAGCAGCACGCCGAGCACTTTCAGCAACCGGCGTTTCTTCTTCGGCTTCGGCGGCGCAGCGTCGACGGTTGGAGCATTCGGATCGTTCAGATCACCCACGCTCGGATTGCGCGGATCGGGAACCGATGGATCGTTTTGAGACATGGTCGTGTCATCCTGACAGACGTTGGACGGTGCATCAACTGACGAACAATAGGCGCAGGATCATCGTAGCCACGAACGCAAGTTCTTGGACGCGTTTCGTCACATTTAATGTTGAAAGAAAAGAAAGGCGGCTACTTCGTCTCGATCAAAAACATTCCCTCTCTGCGCAGCACCGAGTTAGCCGCGGTCGGATCGACCTTGAGGATTTCCGACGGAGAAGTTTTCACCGGCGACGCGGGAATGGGCCCCGGTTTTTTCGCCTGGGCCGCACGCTCCGCGGCGGCGGCCGACTTTGCAGGTTGCGGCGCGCCCGCCGGCATTGCCGGCTCGACACCCACCGCGTCGTCTTCGATAAATCCGGCGCCGCCCACGAATCCCAGTTGCGCGCCGCCTCCGGCAGCGCCGCCACCACCGCCCTGTCCACCGAAGCCAACCGATTGCACCGGGAACACGTTCAGCGCATTCAGCCGAGACAAGCTAGGCCGCATGTTGATCGTCACGTATTTTCGATCCGACGACACAACCACCTGCGCATCGAGCAGCGCGCCGGAGTTGACCACGGAGATCTCCGGATCAAACGCAAACGCCCCGCCGCCATTGAACGGCGGAACCTGGGCGCGCGAAATGGAAGTCGAAGTCAGAACGACCGAACTTGCGATGAGCATCAGAGTTGCGAATCTCATGGTGTGCCGAGCCTTTCGAACCCGGGGTTGCAGCGGAGCATTATTCTATCGACGAGTGACAGAGAAGAAAACGAATAAACCACCAAGACACCAAGAACACCAAGGCGAAGAATTAGAAGCGAATTCATTTCTTGGTGGTTAGTTCTGCTTATTGCCGAATCACGGTCGCTTTTATCAATTCGTACAGCCGCTGGTCGTCATTTACGCCGGCGAAAACCCAACGCGCAGAAAATCGACGGATTATGGTGTGCCTCGGGTGGTGTGAATCCGGCCGGCGCGGCACGACCTCGTGCGCGGCGGTTCTCACCATCGTACCGCGCCGCGACGGTGCATGCGTAGAAACGCGATGGCGATCACGCACATCATCACCGCGCCCGGTTCCGGCACCGTCGGGAATTGGCCGATCACCGCGGCGTTTTCCTGGCCGGGCATCCAGACGTTGGCGTCGCCGAACACTTCGAAGATTCGCTTTTCAATCCGCAACACGTCGCCGTTTTCGATCACCCGGTTCGGCGCCAAGAAGATGTTGATCGCTTCCCCGTTCCCATTATTACCTGGGTCCGGCGGGCCGGAATATGGCGTGATGACGCGCTGGTAATCGACGCCTTGCACGAGGTTCACGAACCCCGCGCCGTAATTGGCGCTGACGACCAGCGAACCCGCCTGAAACAGGAATCCCGGCGAGTCGTCGGGCTGGGCGATCGTCGTGCGGGAGATGACCCGCTCGTGCCAATCGGTCCACGGCGTGCCGCCGATGTTTGTGAGCGTTTCGCGGATGAGGATATCGTTCCCGCTGGGAATTCCCGATCCGCGCGTGTTGATCAACCTCTTCCGCCAGGGCCCGAAATTTAGATCGTGCTCGACGCTTTCGTTGATCTGGAACCCGTCCTCACCGCCAACCGGAACCAGCGGGTGCGATGTTTCCTGCGACGGCTTTGAGAAATCCCCGCTGGCAAGCACGACAGCCAGCGCGGGCATCGCGAAACTGACGCAAGCGATGATGACGAACGCAGCAAACAACGATCGAAGTGAACGCTTCATTGCATAGCCCTTTCTGCTGCGAAGACCTGCCACGTGCGTGCCGTTGCGATCGCGCGCCGAACACTCGCGCGCCGAATCGAGCAGCAGGGGCTCGATGATTCCGCGCGCCGCCGCAGCAGGCCGTGGCCGGGAATCGCTCAGGTTGTCAACAAATGAAAACAGTCCGTAGCCCTACGGACGCCCGACACCCGTGTCGGATTTGGCCCCACCGTGACGTGGGTGCTCTTCATTAAACGATAGCTCATTTGTCGCGATCGACAAACGTCGGGGGATCAGAATTTTGGATGGTCGGCCGCCCGATCTGTTGCGCCCGAGCTATTGCAACTGTCGCGCCAATGCCGTGGATTGAGCCGCAAGCTCGTTCATGGCGTATTATTTTCCCTGCGTTCGGACCTGTCATTCCTTTCGGAGCAGCCTCATGTCACGCCAACCTGTTCGTTCCATCGTCGCAGTTGATCAGCTCGAAGCGCGGCGGATGTTCGCGACTCAGATCAGCTTTACCGATTTCTCATCCACCGCCGGCCTGTTCAGCAATGGTTTCGGCAGCGGCCCCATCAGCATTTCAAACCGGCTGCGCCTGACCGACGCCGGGCAGCAAAATCAGGCGCGCAGCGTGTGGTTCGGCACGGCCGTGCCGATCACGCAGTTCCGGACGGATTTCACCTTCCGCATCAGCGGCAACAGTGGACAGGAAGCCGACGGGCTCACCTTCACCATGCAGGCGGGCGACACCACCGCGCTGGGCGGCGATGGCAACAACCTCGGCTATGGTGGCATCAACAACAGCGAGGCCGTCACCTTCAACGCGTTCAACCTCACCAACTTTGGCTCGCGCTTCGGTTTCGCCAGCGACGGCGCGACCCCGCCGATCCCCGACGACATGTCACCCATCGATCTGCACAGCGGGCACCAGATGAAAGGCACCGTGCGTTACGATGGCACGACGCTTTCGGTGTTCGTCACCGATTCAACCGACCGCAGCCAACTGTTTACTGCTTCGCAGACGATCGATCTCCCGACGGCGCTGGGCGCCAACAGTGTGATCGTCGGCTTCACCGCGGCCACGGGGTTGTTCTGGTCGACGCAGGAAGTTTTCAGTTGGTCCTACACCGGCGGCCGCGCGCCGACGGTCACAACCGCCGCGGCTGGGGTCGCGACATCGGGATCGGACAAGTCATTCGACCTGAGCGCGCTGTTCGCCAACCCGGATGGAACCGAAAGCGATCTCACCTACACCTGGACGACCGATCGCAAGCCATCGGGCGCGCCCAATCCGACCTTCAGCCCCAACGGCTCCAACGCGTCCAAAGCGAGCACGGTGACGTTCGGGAAGGATGGCGGATACACGCTGCGCGTCACCGCGACGAATTCCGCCGGCGATTCGAGCTTCAGCCGCGTGACGATCAACGTCGCCCAGGTGGCCACCGCACTGCGCATGACGCCGCACGCGCAAACGATCGCGCTCGGCGCCACGCTCGATTACAACGCGACAGTGCGCGATCAGTTCGGCCATAACCTGCGCACGCAGCCCGCGATCGTCTTCAGCGTCCAATCCGGCGGCGGAACGATCGACAGCACATCGGGCTTGTACACAGCCCCGAACGCAAAGGGTCACGTGGTGATCGCCGCGACCGCGGACGATCTCACAGGAACGGTCGGTGCGACGGTGAATGGATAACACAAATCAACCACAGATTTCACAGATTACACAGATTTGAGAAACTGCATTTGCAATCTGTGAAATCTGTGAATTCTGTGGTTTTATCTCTGCGTATTTTCTTTGTGTTCTTGGTGATCGTGGTGTTCTTGGTGGCTCATTGCCGTCACAATCGGCCGCACATGGCCAAACTCATATCTGTTTTGGTGGTTGGTTTTTTTGCGTTGATCACGCGCGCCGCGACGCCGCTCGATCCGGCGAGCATCCCGCTGCCGTCGATCCCGGATCGAACATTCAACATCACCGAATTCGGCGCCGTCGGTGATGGCAAGACGCTGAATACCGACGCGATCAAGAAAGCGATCGACGCCTGCCGCGTGGCCGGTGGTGGTCGCGTCGTCATACCCGCGGGCGATTTCGCCACCGGCCCGTTTCAATTTGTCAGCAACATGAATTTGCATCTCGAGCGCGGCGCGACGCTTCGCCCGGTAGCGGATGCCAAGCACTATCGCGTCTCGCGCGTCGAGCTTTATCCCGGCAAGGAAGACGACAGCTTCGAGAACTGCATCCAGGCGAGCAACTGTCACGACATCTCGATCACCGGCGAAGGAACCATCGACGGCCAGGGCGAATATTGGTGGACAAACTGGGACGTCCGCCGGCCCACGCCGGAAAATCCCGCCAAGACGCATCGGCCCCACCTGATCGTGCTGGATGGCTGCATGCGCGTGCTCGTGCGCGACGTGACGCTGCTCAACTCGCCGATGTTCCACCTGATCCCGCGACGATGCCGCGACGTGCGGATCGAAGGCATCAAGATCAAAGCTCCGCCGACTTCGCACAACACCGACGGCATCGATCCTTCGGGCTGGAACATTTACATCGCCAACTGCATGATCGACTGCGGCGACGACGTCGTCGTCTTCAAACCCGACTACGCCGGCCCGAACGGTGAACCCGCGGTCGAAAACGCCCTGGTCGAAAACATCACCGCCTGGCACGGCCACGGCATCAGCATCGGCGGCCAAACCCGCGGCGGCCTGCGCAACGTCGTCATCCGCAACTGCACGTTCAACGGAACGACGAGTGGCATCAGACTAAAAGCCAACGTCGGCAACGGCGGCCTGGTCGAAGACGTGCTATTCGAAAATCTAACCATGAAAAACGTCCGCGAGGCGATCGTGTTCACCAGCCACTATCAAAAGCCAATCAAAACCCCCACCACCGCGCCGGCCGTCGAAGCATCGACTCAATACATCCCGAGATGGCGAAACATCGTCGTCCGCAACGTGACCGCCGAAGGCAGCAAACTAGCCGGCCGAATGTGGGGATTGCCGAACGCGCCGATCGAAGACGTCGCGTTCGAAAATGTGCGAATCGAAGCGGAGACACCGCTGGATATCACGTTCGCGAATGGCGTGACGGTTAAGAATTCGAGCGTGCCGATCTCAGCCGGGATGCCGTTGATTCCAGCCACCCGCATGCCAGAGACACAGCCGGCGGCCCGCTGATCCCGAAGACCCGATAAGGAAAGGTGGATGTCACGATGTCACCTTTTCTGGTCTCACCTTTTCTGGTCTCGCTCGATAGCTTGTTTCAGCCCCACTCTGGTCACACGGCCGTCCCAGAGCGAAGCGGCGGGTGGCATTTGGTGCGGAGGGAATCGTGATCGAGCCCAGATGCCGCCCGCCGCTGCGCTCTGGGCGGCCGTGAGCGCGTCTGTCGGGAGCGGTCTTCATCCGGTGTGCGTATTTGTCGGCTGGCGGTCTGGGCGGGTCACGGAAAAAATACTTCAAAAAAATCCGCTTGCGCTGCGCGCCAGCGTTCGTTTTGGCGCAGCGCACCCAGTGTATAGGGGCGCTCGTTTTTTTTCGGCGCAATGGAAATATGGATTGGCCACAGAGGCACAGAGAGCACAGAGAAAGGCAAATGCGAGTTTGATTCTCCGTCTCTGTGTCCTCTGTGGCCAATCGAATCTTTGTCGGTTCGTCGTGTCGAAGTGTGAGAACGAACCCATAGCCAGAGCAGGAGGATGTATGCTGATTGAAGAAATTAGCGTCGGCAACGAAGCCGTTTTGGCGCGCGGTCGCCGCCTCGCGCAAGCGATTGTGGGACCGAGCGTTGTCGGCAAAATCGTGTGCTGCGGCTCGCGCGAAAGTGATATCAATCTAGCGGAACGAACCCGTTTTGCGCGACGGGGATTCTCGAAGATCACGAAGATCGCAAATGTGCAAAGCAAACCCAAAGCAGTCGCCCGTCCTCTTTGTGATCTCAGCGGCCTTTGCGATCTCTGCGACTCCGCGTTTTGTCAAAAGGAACCCAAAGGGTTCGACGAGCGCGGCGCGCATTTTCCCGATGTCCCGAAATGTCCCAAAATGTCCGGTTTTGGAAAATCGCTTTTCGGTCGGCGTCGTCTGTATCGCTGATCACCCTATCGCCCGTTCGTCGACCGGCCGATCTCTTCAGTGTCTTGCCGATCGGGTCGATAGCCCCTTTAATAGAGGCCGGTCTGTGCCAGTGTTATCGGGCTAAACAGGAGCGTGTTGTGGCTAAAGGCAATGTAGTCGTGTGCGGTGGCGGTGGGTTCATCGGCGGACATTTCGTTGGTGACCTTCTGAAAAAAGGTTTCAACGTCCGCTGCGTCGACGTGAAACCGCAGAACGAGTGGTACCAGGTTCACGGCAAGGCCGAGAACGTCGTCGCGGATCTGAATCTGCGCGATAAGGCGTTCGAAGCCGTCAAAGGCTGCGACACGGTCTACAACCTCGCCTGCAACATGGGCGGCATGGGCTTCATCGAAAAGAACAAGGGCCTGTGCATGGTCAGCGTGCTGATCAACACGCACCTGCTCCTGGCCGCGCGCGAGCTGGGCGGCATCAAGAAATTCTTCTACGCGTCCAGCGCCTGCGTTTACAACGGCGACAAGCAGACGAGCAAATCGACCGACGTGTATCTGCGCGAAGAGGACGCGTACCCCGCGATGCCCGAAGACGGCTACGGCTGGGAGAAACTCTTCAGCGA
>JACMJD010000203.1 GCA_014380825.1 Phycisphaerae bacterium
GACCGACGGCCGTGATCAACCAGTCGCTGGTTGGCGTGATTCAGGAAGTCAGGCGGACGAAGCATATCGATAATCTGCTCGGCGCAAGGCACGGCGTGCGCGGAGTCGTGAACGAAGATTTCATCAACCTCAACGCTGCGCCAGATGAATTGCTAGAGCGGATTGCGACTACCCCGGCGGCCGCGCTGCGGTCGACGCGCGATAAGCCGGACCACGAATACTGCGAGAAGATCTTCCGCGCGTTCGCCAAGAACAACGTGCGCTACTTCTTCTACATCGGCGGGAACGATTCCGCCGACACCGCGCGCATCGTGAGCGAGCTGGCCAAGGCGGAGAAGTACGACCTTCAGGTTTTCCATATCCCGAAGACGATCGACAACGATCTGCGCGTACACGATCACACGCCTGGTTACGGATCGGCCGCCCGGTTCGTCGCGCATGCGATGATGGGCGACAACTACGACAACCGCTCGTTGCCGGGCATCAAGATCGACGTGCTGATGGGTCGCAATGCCGGTTACTTAACAGCCGCGGCCGCGCTCGCGCGGCAGCACGATGAAGACGGGCCGCACCTGGTTTACATTCCCGAGCAGCCGCTGAGCAACGAGAAGTTCCTGGCGGATGTCGATTCGGTCTATTCCAAGCGTGGCCGATGTCTGATCGCGGTGAGCGAAGGCGTCGTGAAACCGGATGGCCGAACCTGGTTCGAACATCTGGCCGAAAGCCACGACCGCGACGGGCACGGCAATCTCCAGCTTTCCGGCAGCGGTGAGTTGGGCGATCACCTGGCCGACCTCGTCTCGAAGGAACTGAAGCCCGCCGGCGGGAAAAAGCTCCGCGTCCGCGCCGACACCTTCGGCTACATCCAGCGCAGCTTCCCCGACAGCGTGAGCACGGTGGACGCTCACGAGGCACGCATGGTCGGACAGATGGCCGTGCGGTATAGCGTAGAGAAGGACAAGGAAGGTTCAGTGGCGATGCGCCGCGTGGGCAGCGGCGACTACCGCGTCGAATATTTCCTGACGCCGCTGAACACCGTCGCCAAAGAAACGCGCCGAATGGACCCCAGTTTCTACACCGACGGCAACGACGTCACCCAAGCCTTCCTCGACTACGCCCGCCCGCTTGTGGGGGCAATGCCAAGGACGGGATCGTTTGATGAGTTGAAGAATGGGAAATGATTTCCCGTTTAGCCGTCGCGGCCACGCGACGAATCGGGTGACGAAACGCGCGGCGTAGGCGCCGCCGCTAAACGAATCAGTGCCGATGCTTTTTCCGATGGTGCTTCACGTACGACGGCGTCTCGTCACAATCGTCGTCGTGAAGAAGAGCGTAAACGCCGAGTCCGCCCAGCGCGACCGCGCCAGAGTTGCTGTAGAAAATCGCCGGTCTTCGCGATGGATTTGCCGAACTGAGTCGGCTTCCTGGATTTGTGATACCACATCACGTGCGTTGCGTGCTGGGCCAGGCCGACGACGGGAAGTTCCTTGTCGCCGACGATTCCGACGACGTTGCCGCTGTCGTCTTCGCGAAAGCCGACCCGCTCGCCTTTCTGCACCCACCGCGCGGGCGTGGCGCCGGCGTCTTTGATGAACTTATCATTCGAGACGAACTGGACGTGTTACATGCCCGAACGCGGCGCGGGCTTGACGATCATTTCGCTCGTGCCGCGCTCGAACGGCGCGACTTTCGCGACATATTTCCGAGCGCAGCCCGGCGCGGCGATCAGCGACCCAATCAGCAGGCCAACGACCATCGCATTGAGACGGCGCAAGATTGCGAACCTCGTTTCAATTCGGCGCGGATCGATCACGCCGCTTTCTCTGCGGTGCTGAGTGCTTTGATCCCGCCGAGCAGGGCGTTGTTTTCCTGGCTGGTGCCGATGGTAATCTGAATCTTGTCGGCGAGGGGAGATTTCTGGAAATGGCGAACCAGAATTCCCTGCCGCTTCAATCCGTCGTACATCGCCTGGCCGTCGCCTTCGGGGACTTTGGCGAGGATGAAATTGGCGTGGCTGGGCACGACCTGCCAGCCGAGCGATTCGAGTTCGCTCGTCAGCCGGGCGCGTTCGCTGCGGACGTGTTCCCACGTCATGGCCGCGTGTTCGCGATCGTCGATCGCTGCGGCCGCCGCGATCAGAGCGATCGCGTCGACGTGGTAGCTTCCGCGCACCTTGTTCATTTCCTCGATGACGGCCGATTGCGCGATCGCGTATCCAAACCGCAGCCCGGCCAGGCAGTAGCCTTTGCTGAGCGAACGCGCGATGACAATGTTGTTGTGATCCTTCAGAAGCGACAGGCAGCTCTCATTGGCGAAATCGACGCACGCCTCGTCGATCAGCAGCGCGCCTGAAAATTCATTCGCGAGTTTCGCGACCTCGGCCGCCGCCACCATCGTTCCACTTGGCGTGTTCGGGTTGGCCAGGTAAATCGCGTTGGACTTGGTGGCCAGCAGATCTTCGGTCGGCAACGCCCAGTTCTTGTACCAGTTCACGCCGACGAACTTCGCCTCTTCGATCTCGGCAAGCGTTGGATACAGCGGATAACCCGGCATCGGCGCGGCCAACGTTCCGCCGTGGCCGACGAACGTGCGCGTGGCGATGGTGAGCAGATCATCGGCGCCGTTGGCGCAGAGGATCATGTCAGGCGCGATGTCGTTGCCCAGCGCTTTGGCGACCGCTTCGCGAAAGAGTTGGCCGGACGGATCGGGATATCGCCGGAGTGTCTCCGGTTCGATATCGCGAATCGCCTGCATCACCTTCGGGCTGGGCGGGAACGGATTCTCAGTCGTGTTTAATTTGATCACGCGCTCACCCGGCGGAGACGTCTCGCCCGGCGTGTGGGCATCCATGGCACGGACGTGCGCGCAGACAAATCGAGGAGCCATGTTTTCCATTATAAAGTCTCGCCACGACAACACACGAGGATTGTGCGCGCGATTTGCTCGACGCAAGGCGCGGCCATCTCCCGCGCGACGTCATCCGGAGTGCAGCAAAGGAACTCGATGGGCAAGTGGCGCACTTCCCGTCCCGAGATCCTTCGCTTCGCTCAGGACGACAGGCTGCGCGTCATCGCTGCTCGCAATGCGCCTTGCGTTGGCGGCCACGTCCAGTTCACAATCGAACCATGGCTCGCATGCGAGAAGTCCCGCACGTGCTCCGCTCGATCGGCGTGTTCACGTTCATCAAGCGCGTCTGGCATCAGCTCGGCGACGATGCAGTGTTCACCTGGGCGTCGGCCCTGGCGTACTCCTGGCTGTTTGCGATTTTTCCGTTCCTGATTTTTATGCTGAGTCTCGTGCCGCTGATGCCCGAGCGGTTCAAGGACACCGTTCGCATGCAGGTGCCCGACTTGATCAATCGAACGGTTCCCTCGGAAGCGGCTGCAAAAATTATCCTGACGGAGGCCGACAAACTTCTCGAGGCGGACAATCAGAGCGAGAAGACCGCATTCAAAACGCTGCTCAGCTTCGGCCTGCTACTCACAATCTGGGGCGCCAGCGGTGGCATGGCGATGACGATGTCCGCGTTGGACAAAGCTTACGACATCGAGAAGAGCAGGCGGTACGTCAAGCACAGGCTGGTTGCGATCATGATCACGATCATCGTGGCGACAATGGTGATCTTCGTGATGATCCTGATGCCGTTGGGAACAGCGACGATCAACTGGCTGGTTCGACACGCGGCGGATCTGCACATTCCCATTCGCACGTGGGCGCTGGTGCTGGTCAACATCGTGCGGTACGCGATCGCGCTGATGCTGCTGTTCGCAATCACGGCGACGATCTACCACTTTGGTCCGAACCTCAAGCAGCGGTTCCGGATCGTCACGCCTGGCGCGGTATTCAGCATCACCGTCTGGTTGATCTTGGGCGCACTGTTTCGGCTGTACATCGGCAAGTTCGGGGGCGAGCAAACGTACAGCAAGACTTACGGCACAGTCGCTGGATTGGTGATCTTGCTGTTATTTTTCTACATCGATGCGCTGGTGCTGCTGATCGGCGCGGAGATCAACAGCGAGATCGATTTCGCCGTCGCGGGCATTGCCAGCGGCAAGGATGTAGAGGAGCGCGTGGTCGCGCCGCTGCCCACGCCGGAGAACATCGAGCTCGCGCAGGAGCTGCAGGAGAAACGGAAGGAAGCGGAGAGAGAGATCACGCCGCTGCCACCAGATGCAGCGAGATAGGGCAGCACTTTGGTTATCGGACCACGCCGCACAACCGGAACTGCTTAACAGCCCCGCATAATGCAACCGATTTACAGGGCAGCAGCTATTTGCGCTGCCCTATGTACGACTCATTCAAGCAACTTGATGGCCAGCACCCGTGGCGCGGCGTGAGCGAACACGGCTACGTCGACTATCGCGCCCGGCGCCGCGAGGGCGGTCGCGTCATTTACTTCAATTACGACCTGGCGCGCGAGCTGGCGCTGATCCCGGCCAACCATGCGAATCACATCACGCCGGCGCTCGAGAAAGTGATCCTCGATACCTTCGCGCTCCAGATCATCAACGAGTACGACGAGCAGAACAAAATTGAACCCGCCGCGCGTGGCAAAGCCGCTTCACGAAAATACATGGCCACGCGATATCTCCAGGCGCAGCACAAGGACAAGCGCGGGCTGACGAGCGGTGACGGCCGGGCGATCTGGAACGGGCAGATCAAGACGGCGAAGCTGACGTTCGACGTCTCATCGCGCGGCACGGGCGCGACGCGCCTTTCACCCGGCGCGCAAATCGCGGGCTGCCCGGTAAAGACCGGCGACGACAGCTACGGCTATTCCTGCGGCCGCGCCGACCTGGATGAAATGCTCGGCACCGCCATGATGAGCGAGATCTTCTATCGCAACGGCCTGCCGACCGAGCGCACGCTGGCGGTCATCGACTTCAACGATGGCACCGCGATCGGCGTGCGAACCGCGCCGAACCTGATTCGACCGGCGCATATCTTTCGGTATTTGAAGCAGGGCATTCACAGCGAGACGAAGCGATCGCTGGAATTCTTCTTCAATCGACAAGCGCAAAACGGTTTCTGGAAACTGCCGCGCCCGACAAGCAAGCGATATCGCACCGCGCTGGAATACATCGCAAAGTCGTACGGCAAACTCGCGGCGGTTCTGGAAGAAGAATACATCTTCAACTGGCTGGCGTGGGACGGCGACAACATGCTCGCCAGCGGGGCGATTCTCGACTACGGCTCGATCCGTCAGTTCGCGGCCAAGCACGACAAGTATCGCTATGACGACGTCGATCGCTTCAGCTCGAGCCTGACTGAACAGCGTTACTGGGCGCGCGAGCTGGTCAAGGTGTTCGCGCAGGCGATGCACTTCGCGCTCACGAAGAAGCGGCTGCCGCTATCGGAATTCAAAACCGCGAAATGCCTGGAGACGTTCGATCAGGCGTTTAAGGACGAGCGCGATCGGCGTCTTCTCTGGCGGCTGGGATTCACGAACGAGCAGACCGTTCGCCTGATGAAGAGCGCGCGGAACGAAATTCAGGACTTGCGTCGCGCGATGGCGTTTTTCGAAGATCAGAAGATCGCCCGCGGCATGGAAAAGCTGTCGGATGGCGTGACGCACAGCCCGGTGTTTCTGATCCGAAGCCTGCTGCGCCGCTTGCCGGCATACTACGTCTCCGAGGCGGCAAGCCAGTTCGGCGCGCTAATGCCCGCCGAAGAATTCTGCACCACGATGGCAGCCAGTTACGTCTCGCGACGCGACATGAAGCTGACTCCCGCGCGCATCGCCCGGGCGAAAAACTTTCAGCAGTGCTATCAGCGCCTCGTGGCGGCGGCGGGCGAGTATCAGGCGGTCCTGCAATCGATCGTCGAGCGATCGGCCGTCATCAATCATCCGTATCGCATGACCGGCAACGGGATGATCCTGGTGGTCGATGAAGTGATCGCGTTCAAGGACAAGCTCAGCCGCGACGAGCTTCAGGCGGCGATGGAAGCGTTCATCGAATCGCAGGTGCTGATTCCGGGTCGATGGAAACCGATCCCCGCCGAAGAATTGCGCGGGAACTCACTTCGATCCCGTTTGCTTCGCGCATTCCAGGCGGATCTGGAAGACTGCAAAGAGACCGTCTGACCATTTCTGGTCGATGCGACTCCGAGATGCGCACAACATTCGGTTGGCCCTCGCGATGTTCGGATTTCAATGCTGAAGCGGATCGACACACCGCTCACTTCGCGAGCAACACGCGCTCGACAAACCCCGTGTCCACTTCACCGCTCTGAAAGTGCTGGTTGTCCATGATCTGCAACTGCAACGGGATCGTCGTCTTGATCGGCGCGACGTGAAATTCACCGAGCGCCCGCTTCATCACCGCGATCGCTTCGGCGCGAGTCTTCCGATGCACGATCAGCTTGCCGATCATGCTGTCGTAGTTCGGCGGGATGCGATAGCCGGCATACGCATGCGTGTCGAGCCGGACTCCGGGACCGCCCGGAGGACGGAATTCTTCGATGAGTCCGGGCGATGGCGTGAAGTTTCTGGCCGGATCTTCGGCGTTGATCCGGCATTCGATCGCGTGGCCAATCTGCTGGACGTCCTTCTGCTTGAATGCCAGCGGCAGGCCGGAGGCGATGCGGATCTGTTCCTTGATCAGATCGAGGCCCGTCACCGCTTCGGTGACCGGATGCTCGACTTGAATTCGCGCGTTCACTTCCAGCAGGTAGAAATTCTGTTCCTTGTCGACAAGGAACTCAACGGTGCCGGCGTTCGTATATCCCGCGGCTTTGATCAACCGCACAGCCGACGAGCACAGCTCTTCGCGAACGGAATGCTTCAGCACCGGCGACGGCGACTCTTCGACCAGCTTCTGATGCCGTCGCTGCATCGAGCAATCGCGCTCCCACAAATGCACGGCGTTGCCGTGATTGTCGGCGAGTATCTGCACTTCGACGTGCCGGCCATATTCGACGTACTTCTCGATGTAAACGGTCGAATCCTTGAACGCGTTTTCCGCCTCGGCCTGCGCCTGCTTCAGGCCCGCGCGGAGCGAGACATCGTTGTGCGCGATTCGCATCCC
>JACMJD010000204.1 GCA_014380825.1 Phycisphaerae bacterium
GCGGTCATGATCGCCAGGGCCGCTCCGCAGATCAGGACTGGCCCGCCGAAGCACAGCGCGGTCCAAGCGAGCGAACTGGCAACGCCTTGGGTCGGCCGTTCCATCCGCCGCACAGCGGAATGCTTCGCTCCGCATTCGGAATTGTAGTAGGTCAATCCGAAATTCGTTCTTCCGCCGCCACCGGGAATCCGCGAGGATCGTGATGGCGGGATTTGCGGATGATCCAGTGTATTCCCCATGCACGACGGGGACTGTCGTAGTCAAGCACTGGCGGGGGCTGGTTATGGCTGTCACCCATCGCTGCATCAGCATAACGCGCACGGTGATCGGAGGATCGGGCGGGAGTTGGTGCGCTTGGGGATGAAGCCGCGTACCGGGTCGAACTGGCATCCGAAGGTGGTGATGGAATTGTGTAGGCGTTAGCTACTGTACCGGCGGACACCGCCGTCGGCCGAGTAACGTTGGAGCTGCCAGCGCTGCGATCATCAGCGAGCACGGCTCCGGTAACGTCGCAATCGCGACTCCGCTAACACCGTTGTCCAAGATGTACTCAAACGCGATGTCCCCGTTGTCATTCAATCCCCGATAGAACCAGATCGTAGAAACGGTGGAACCGAACAGCGGGTCGCCGCTGCAGATCACCTTGTTCGTCTACCGGATCAGGGCCGGTGAAGATGCCGTGTGCGCCCCCGTCCAACGATGCGGAGAACACGACCGATCCCGCGGACACCAGATCGACCCCCGCGCACATGAGCTAGGATGATTGTCATATCAAAACACCCTAAAAGCGCGCGATTTCGCGATGATCGAGTAGTATTCTCGCGTGACCGATACCGGCATCATCTCTCGCCTGTCCGTGCTCCTTTTCAGTGACATCGTGGGCTCGACCGGCCTCAAGAGTCGGATTGGTTCGGCCGCTTATTCGACTCTGCTTCGACAACACAACGGGATCTTTGAGCGGAGCATTCAGCGATTTCCCGCTTCTCAAATACTGAAGCACACGGGCGACGGTTACATCATCAGTTTTTCGACGGCGTCGGATGCCGTGCGGTATGCCCTGGTCGTGCAAGAGCTCATGAGAGACAAGGCTTGGGGCGACCATCCCATCTCCGCGCGGATTGGTATTCACACGGGTGAAGTGGCGATCGTCACGATGGCCGGGCGCCAAGATTTCGTAGGTCTGGCAGCTGATACCGCGGCCCGGGTCATGTCGCTCGGGGCGGGCGGACAAATCTTGCTGACACGTTTCGCATTTGACGAAGCAAGGCAATTCGTCAGCCGGCACCCCTCGCGCGATCCCGCAAGCGGTTCGGCGAATCCGAGTGTGGCCCTTCGCTGGGTAGCGCATGGCAAATATTCATTGAAGGGAATCACAAATCCCATTGAGGTTTTTGAAGTCGGCGCGTCTGGTGTTGCGCCGCTCAACCCTCCACTAGATGGCGAGAAGGCGAAACGCCTGATCAGCGCGGACGAGATGCGCCTGCTTGGTTGGCGCCCGGCCGCCGAGCAATCGATCCCCGGTCGCACCGGATGGACATTGGAACGAAAACTATCTGACGAAGACTTCGGCGAGGTTTGGTTGGCCAGAGGCCCGGGTAAAGCTCGCCCGAAGGCATTCCAATTCTGCTTCGACCCTGAATGTCAAAGCGAGTTTTTGCGCGCCGTGACTGCAGTGGGCGAACTCCTGTCTGATCCCGACCAACCACTGTACCGCGAAGAAGATCTCGACGGCGTTCCACCAATGGCCGGCGCACCGTCAGCTGCAAAACCGACATCTTTCGTTGACCGGTCCAGCATGGCAGACGACGACCCTGGCGAGATCGCTGAATATCGAATCATCGGCAAGATCGGCGAGGGCGGTCTGGGCGTGGTTTATAAGGCCGAGCAGCATGAGCCGCTGCAACGCACCGTGGCGCTAAAACTAATCAAGCTAGGAATGGATACCAGGCAAGTCATCGCGCGTTTCGATGCTGAGCGACAAACTTTGGCTCTGCTCAACCATGCAAATATCGCAAAAGTGTTCGACGCTGGCGCGACGCCGGGTGGCCGACCGTACTTCGTAATGGAATATGTGCCTGGCGATTCCATCACCAAGTTCTGCGACAACCAAAAACTTTCGTTGCGCCATCGACTGGAACTGTTCACTCAAGTCTGCCGGGCAATCGCGCACGCGCACGCAAAGGGGATCATTCACCGTGACATTAAGCCATCGAACGTGCTCGTCATGCTCAGCGACGGTGCGCCGACGGCGAAGGTCATTGACTTCGGCATCGCCAAGGCAATCAACCAGCGCCTGACGGACCAGACGATGATGACCGAGATCGGCCAGGCAATCGGCACCGCTGAATATATGAGCCCGGAACAGGCAGACGTTTCTGAACTGGATATCGACGCGCGATCGGACATTTATTCGTTGGGAGTGTTGTTATACGAATTGCTGACCGGCGCTCTGCCGTTCGAGTCAAACACGTTGCGTCGCGCCGCGTTAGCCGAAGTTCAACGCATCATCCGCGATGTCGATCCACCGCCACCCAGCACGCGCATTCGCTCGTTGGGAGAGGAAGGCACACGAATCGCCAAAGACCGACGTATCGAGCTCGTCACGCTGCAGCGTGATCTGAAACGCGAGCTCGAATGGATCCCGATGAAGGCGATGCGTAAGGAGCGCGATCGCCGTTATGTCTCGGCTCAGCAATTCGCGGATGATATACAAAACTATCTCGAGAACCGAGCACTGATCGCAGCCCCGGAATCTCGTAGTTACCGCGTGAGAAAGTTCGTGAAGCGCAACCGGCGCGGTTTGATGGCAGTATCCCTTATCTGTGTTCTCGTCATTGCGGGTGGATTTCAGATGATCCATTCACGACGTATGAAGATCGAATTGCGCGGCAGGCTGGAAGACTTGGCTGTTCAGTCAAACGCAACGGCAATTCTTCAACGCGCTGGCGGGAAGCTGCCCGAAGCGGCAACGCTATTGCGGAAATCGATCGACCAGTCGCGTGCCGAGCTTGGCACCGATCACCGAACCACCTTGAGTTTAACAAGCAACCTCGCACTCGTTTTGAAAGAGCAAGGACTGCTCTCCGACGCCGAGTCGCTCAACCGTGACGTTCTGGGGCGCCGCCGGCGAACCTTTGGCGACGACGACCCGGACACGCTCCTCTCGATCAATAACCTCGGCGCTCAGCTGCGCACGCAGGGTCGGCTTGCCGAATCCGAGCCCCTGTTGAATGAAGTCTTCGAGCGCACTCGACGAGTTCACGGCGAAGATGACCCGCGGACATTAACCGCGATGAACAATCTTGCGACACTGTTCCAGGCACAGCGAAGATTTTCCGCAGCCGAAACGCTTTATCGCGACGTGCTGGTTCGCCGCCGGCGCGCCTTGGGCGACGACAATCCGGAAACACTTAGTTCGATGAACAGCCTCGGCGCGTTGCTGCGAGACCAGAAGAAGTTTCCCGAAGCCGAGCAGGTGCTGCGCGAAACATTCGCTCGGCGCAGGAAGCTGTTCGGCGAGAATCACCGCGACACCACCAATTCGATGCACGATCTTGGCTCGCTCCTTCGCGCGGAAGGAAAACTGTCGGACGCCGAGCCGCTCCTCCGGGACGCGCTCGAGTGGCGCCGCACCAACATGGGTAATCACGGTTACACACTGGACTCGCTATACATTCTGGGTCTTGTTCTCCAGCAGATGGGCCGCAGCGTCGAAGCCGAGCCGCTGTTCAAGGAACTCTATGATCGGGCACCGGTAACTCAGGTCAGGGACTCGCAGCGAGCCGTGTATATGTCGCGGCATGGCATCGTTTTGGCGCAACTGGGTCGAGATGTCGCAGCGGAGAATCCACTTGCGGAAGCGCATCGTAGGCTAATTGAGAGTGGTCAGCAAAGTCACCCGGCGACGCGAGAGGTGTTGGCCGCGCTGGCCGGCGTATGTGAGAACGCCGGCCGCGCAGACGAAGCAACCCGGTGGCGCGCGGAATTGGGAAAGCTTCCTGCGGCAACCGCGCCATGGCCAACGCCCGGCGCCACCACAAATCTCAGTGCGACCGACCGATTGAGCGGCTAATCTGCTACAGTGAGCCGCGCGATCTGGCGAAGGAGCGGGCGATCATGAAAAGGCGGAATCCAGCGAATCATCCCTGGGCAACTCAGCGCCGCGGCAACGTCGCCCGCCACGCCTATGCGTGCGAGGCGCTCGAACAACGACTCTTTCTGTCGGCCGTCTCCTGGATAAACGCGGCAGGCGGCGCGTGGACCACCCCAGCCAACTGGAGCAACAACGCCGTCCCGAGCGTCGCGGATGACGTAACGATCAATCTCCCCGGGACATACGCGGTCACTGGCGCGGGAAGCACGATCAATTCGCTCGTGCTTGGCGCCGCGACGGGCACGCAAACGCTGAACGTCAGCGCGACATTATCCATCGCCGTTTCGAGCACCGTCGGCTCGCACGGGGCATTCGTGCTCTCCAGCGGAACGCTGAGCGGCGCAGGAACGCTATCCATTTCTGGAACTTTCGATTGGTCCGGCGGCTCGATGGTCGGCTCGGGCATGACGATAATCGCAGCTGCCGCAACGGCGACGATATCGTCTGCGGCGACAAAATATTTGGACTCAGGCACGCTGCAGGTAAACGGCACTGCCAACTACACCGGCAGCGGGCTGGTGTTCGCGTCGAACGGAACGCTCAACGTGGGAGCTGGCGGCGTGTTCAACTTCGCCGACGACGGCAACTTGGCGTTTTTCAGTTCTCCTGCGGGCA
>JACMJD010000205.1 GCA_014380825.1 Phycisphaerae bacterium
AAGATGCCTTCAAGGTATATCATCCGGTATTACCTAGCCTTTCGGCTAGCTATCCCGGATTCCGGGGCACATTAGCGATACATTACTCACCCGTCCGCCACTGACGTATTGCTACGTCCGTTCGACTTGCATGTCTTAGCCACGCCGCCAGCGTTCAGGCTGAGCCAGGATCAAACTCTTCAATTAAATTTCTTGGCACGGAATGCTCCTGATGCGCCATGTCACGCGCAGGTTATTAACCTGCGGCTAATGGCGACTGACACTTTCACAACCGTGTTTATCCTCGAAATGAGTTTGTCCGAACCGATTAAACCAAGACAGTTCAATCGGCTGTTACTGCTCCCATACCGGCAAAGGTACGGAAGTCAGTCGAGCATTCGCTAAACCGCAAGCGGCACAACGAACGCTCGAACGCAAGGCTCAAACATCTTTCTGGCTTTAACTCAAATAAAATGATCAGTGATCACTTCTTTGCGTGAACCACAAGGATGCTCAAGATCTTGGATGCCCGATCGCCTCGCAGTTCACCTTCCATGAAATCTCATGGGGGTGAGCAGTTCCTCGATCGAGCGGGATCTGGTGCCTGGACCACTTCAGTACATGAAGCGTCCAGACTCACATCCTCGCGGTCTGTCCGACTATTCACTTGTCAAAGAGCACACAAACAACTGCATACGTCCGTGAAAACTTTCGTTCCCAACGTCGTGATCTCATTCGCCTGGCGTTAACTTTCCGTCAGGGGAGGCGGAATACTATCGTCGCGTTCCGTTCTGTCAACGGGTGTCGCGAAAATTTTCCCGCAGCAAACTCCGGCTCGTTTTCAGCTGCGACTGCGCAGCAGTTTGACGAACAGCTGGCGGGCAAAACCCCAGCGGGCGACCGCTGAAACTTTCAATTGTCACAGTGTTGCAAGAGCAACGGGCAGCCAAAGTCTCGTTTCGCCGCAGTTCAAGCACCGCGGCAGACATCAGCCGTAGGTTTGAATCCGACCAAAGCGGTCCAAGCAGTGACGGGCGGATTATGCTTCGCGATCCCTTAACTGTCAAGCGGCGTCGCGCCACACATTCGTGACCCTGATCGACTCGCCCTTAACTTTACGACGGCGCCAACCTCGGGTTCGCTCGCTAGCTGAAAAAGTTCTGTCCGCAAGCCCTTGTCGTCGGCCACTTTATATGGTCGCCAGTAATGCGTTCGAACGCTAGAATCCGCGGCGATTGTTAATCGCCTGACGTTCATGCGTTCTCAAAATGTTTCTGGTTTGATGAGCATTCGATGCCCGACATCCGCTGTAACGAGTGTGGCCGATTCGTCCGCGTGCAGGGGCTCGCGGCCACTTGCCCCACCTGTGGCAATCTACTGACAACCGGGCCGCTTCCTGGGGCGACATCCGCATCTTTCGTACAGCAACCGCCTCAATCGGATGACCTGACCGCAGTTCCGCCCTACCCGGCACTTGATCAACCGGCGGCTGCCGAACCGATGGCCGTCCTCCCTCTTTCGCAGCCGGGACCGGCAGGGCCGGTTCCCCCGGTTCACGTGAGCTATTGGAAAATCATCGGCATCGCGGTCCTGATCGTCGTTGGACTGCTCCTAACGCTCGACTGGATGCGAGTCCGTTTCGCCAACCGCGTAACACCCGTTGCCGCGACCGCTCCCACCGGCCCACCACCCGTTTGGATTCCGCCGACGAACAACTCGTCTTCGATCTTTAGTGAGAACACACCAGCGCGCGCGCCCGAACCGACTCCCGCGCCGCCGCCATCACCGCCTCCCGCGACCGCGCCGAGCTACCCGCACCTGTCGCTTGCGTACGTACGCCCGCAGCCGCCCGAGCGTCCGCCGGCGACGTCGCTGACCGACGCGCAAGTCGGCGAATCGATCCGCAAAGGCGTCGAGTGGCTGATCGAGGAATTCTCCGGCTCGCGCCTGAAATCCGGCGACGGAGTCGATGCCGAAACTTTCGCCGGCCGAAATGCACTGGCGGCTTATGCGCTGCTGCACGCGGGTCAGGCGCTCAACGACCCTCGACTCACGCCGCAGACCGATCTGATGAAGGGAATGATCGACCGGCTTAAAGATTTCTCGATGAGCGGAAATCGCGCCACCTACTCGCGCGCGCTCCGACTCAACGCGCTCGCTGTCTACGCGCGACCCGAAGACCGCGCGGCCATCGAAGCGGATGCGAAGTATCTTCTCAGCTCTTCGCTCCGCGGGGCGTTCACCTACGAGATGCCGCCCGAACAAAACCGCCCCACCGCCGGTGGCTGGGATAACTCAAACTCGCAATACGGCGCGCTTGGACTCTGGGCGGCGGCAGACGCGGGATATCGCGTGCCGAATGTGTTCTGGTCTGATGTCGAACGTCACTGGACCGAATCGCAAACTCACAGCGGCGCCTGGGGGTACAGCCCCGGCGCGAACAACGGAAACCTCGCGCTCACCGCCGGCGGCATCACGTCGCTCTTCGTCGCGCGCGATCAAATGCTCGCCAACGCGTCCGAGCTTTCTCCCAACGCCAACGCGCCACGCGCAATTCAGCGCGGCATCGAATGGCTCGACGAAGGCGACAACGCCATCCGTCTCGACGGCGGCCACTTCGGTTACTCGCTCTACGGATTGGAGCGCGCGGGGCTCGCCAGCGGATACAAATTCTTCGGCAACCACGATTGGTATCTCGAACTGGCGAACAAAGTGATCGCCATGCAGAAACCCGACGGCTCGTGGGACGGCGGCGACAGCGCGCAAGTCGAAACATCATTCGTCCTGCTCTTCCTCTCGCGCGGCCGACATCCGGTTCTCTTGAGCAAGCTCGAATTCGAAGGCAACTGGGCCAACTACGCGCGCGACTTGGCCAATCTCACGCGCTGGGCGGGCAAGCAGCTCGAACGTCCGCTCAACTGGCAGGTCGTCGATATCAAACGATCGTGGCAGGAATGGACCGACAGCGCGGTTCTTTACATCGCCACCGACAAGCCGCCGGAGCTAACCGATTCGAGCATCGAGAAGCTTCGCTCGTTCGTCCAGGCCGGCGGGATGATCTTCACGCACGCCGACAAGAACAGCGCCGCGACCAACGAATTCGCCGCGAGCCTGGCAAAGAAACTGTTCCCGCGATACGCGCTCGAACCGCTGTCGAAGGATCACGTGGTGTACACCGCGCTTTATCCGATGAGGGATCGCCCGGATCTGCTCGGCATGAGCAACGGCGTGCGATTGTTGATGGTTCACTCGCCAACCGATCTCGCGAAGGCATGGCAGCGCCGACTCGATCGCACGCAGCGCACGCCGTTCGAGATGGGCGTGAACATCGCGATCTACGCATCAGGCCGGCGCGAACTGCGCAATCGCGTTGAGTCGATCTTCATTCCAGAGCCGCTCGACAAACCCGCATCAAACGTTCCAATCGCACGGCTACGATACAAAGGCAACTGGGATCCAGAGCCTGGTGGCTGGCGACGATTCGCGCGACAACTCGAAGGCGAAACGCGCATTCATCTCGACGTGAAATCGGTCGACCTGCTCGACCTGAAGATCGACACCGCGCCGCTCGCGGTGCTCACGGGGGTCGGCGCGTTTCAAGTCAGCGCCGATGAGATCGCAGCACTTCGCGAATTCGTCCGCAAGGGCGGCGTACTGTTCATCGACTCGTGTGGCGGCGGAAAAGAGTTCGCCAGCAACGTCCGCTCGCAACTGCTCGACAAGCTCAACTCAACCACGCCGCTCGCGCCGATGGCGGGCGGACACGTGATCATCCAGGGCACCGAGCCCGGCATGGAAAAAGCCGCCCCGCTTCGCACGCGCGCGTACACCACCGAGGCGCTTCAAGGCGCACCCCCGCCGCCACTTCAATCGATGCGAATCGGCGACGGTCAGGTGATCTTCAGCGAGTTGGATGTGATTAGCGGCCTGCTCGGCACCTCGACATGGGGAATCATCGGATACCAGCCAACCGTCTCGCAGGCGCTAACGCGAAACCTCGTGCTGTGGTCGACCAAGGTCCCGCCACGGTAGTCTTGGAGTCCATGCGCAATGTGGGGCAAGCCGACACGGATGCGATCGACGTCACGCTGGTGCCAGCGACAGGCGACGTTGGTGTATCTTCTCGCGCGCTCTGGCCAATCCTGCTTGTCGCGTTCGCGTATCTTGCTAAAGCGATCTCGTCGGACGTCTCGAGTCTCAAGCGGCCATTCCCGCTGTCGCCGTGGGAGTCGGCCATTACCGTCGACGCCTGGCGCGTCACGCAGTGCCAAGCGATCTATACCGACCCCGCCAGTGGACACGCCACGCACATGTACGGCCCGCTCGCAACGTACGTTGCCGCGCCGTTCGTTGCGGCGTTCGGACCGGACCCGCGGATCCCGCGCACCATCTCATTCGTCGCGGCCAGCGCGCTGTGCGTGCTGCTTGGAGCAGTGTTTCTTCGATTGTACGGAATTGTTATTGCGCTGCTGGTCACCGCGGTAAGTTTCATGCAGTTCTTTCGCGTCGGACAGTGGGAAGTCGACGCGCGGCCGGACGCAGCGTCGCTGCTGTTTTCCGCCTTGGCGATGCTCGCATGGTATCGCGCGAACGTCGCCTTAACCGATCGAGATGCAATCAGGTGGACGCTCATCGGTTCGCTTTGCATGGTGCTTGGCATCTTCTTCAAACAGCAGGCGATCGCGCTGGCGATCGTTCCATTCGTCGTCCAACTTTTGCCGCGCGACCATCCGCCGCGCTGGCGAGTCGCGCTCATTCCGATCGCCGCCGCGGTGCTAACCGTCCTGTGTGTGCGATTGATCTCACCTTGGATGTTCTTCTACATGTTTCGCGTGCCGGCGAGTTATTCCGTCGCGTGGCCTGATTGGCTGATCGCAATCATGGAAGTGATGCGCGTCGATGCCTTGTTCGTCCTGGCATTGGTCGGATGGGCGATCGTTCTGCAAGTGCGGGCAAGCCGAATCGAAACGGCCGATGCATTCCTGCTGGTCACCATCGTCATCGCCGTCCTGTTCGGCGCGGCCTTGCGCGCGAAACTTGGCGGCAATTTCAACTCGCTGCTACCGGCAACGCTGGCGATGACCGTGTTCGCCGCACGCGTACTGCCGGCGATCGCGAATCGTACACCCGTGTTCGTCGCGATCATCGCCCCGCTGCTCCTGCTCTCAGACATCGTCGGCGTTCGCCGAACGTTTGATCCGTCCATGACAGCTCGACACGGCGATCGTCAGTACGACCGCGTCATCGCCCGGGTCAAAGCTCTGCCCGGCACTGTCGTCACCCCGGACGATCCGACGATCGCGTTACGCGCCAAGGGTTACGCCGGTCGAAGCGGTGAATGCGAGTTGGACGCGAACGGACGCGTGCTGACGGATCATGCGCTGAATGAAATCCGCTGGCCGGACTGGGTGGTTCAAGTTCGTGCGTCGCGGGCACCAACCTTGTCGGACGAAACGCTGGCGCGGTTCGGATTCGAGAAGGCGACACGCGGTATCCCCGCTGGTTCTGTTTACGTGTTATGGAAGCGCAGCAACTGATGCGGTTTCGCGCGGGATCGATTCGCGCGACAGTGCCGATCGAATGTGAGGTGATGCGTGCGGATCGGACATCGATCTCTGCCAATCCAACAGCACGCCGGCGGCGCGCTTCGGCAGAAACACTTTCACCAACCCGCACCAGATCGGCCAAACCACGCTGGCGGCGAAGACGATGATCGCGCCGGTGTATGCCAGCAGGAAGAACAATCCACCCCTGTACGGCAGCGCTAGCGGGAACGGGCGATCGAGCGAATCCCAGTATCGCGCCGACGCGCCCAGCAAGATGGCCGACATCACCAGGCCGGCGATCGCCGCGCCGACCCAGTGCCCGCGCCGCCAGCGAAGCAGCAGCATTCTCGCGACGCATCCGAATGCGAACGCGAAAATCGCGAACGCGAGCAGTCGTTCAGTGTCCACATCGCGGAATTGCAGCGGCAAGTATTGCGGCGCGACCTCCTCGTAAGTTCCGCCCGAGTTGTGCGCAGAGAACTCGTTGTATCGATAGATCCATTCGTTGCCCATCGCAAACCAGGCGAGCATCATCAAACCGAAGAATCCCAGCCGAAGTACGACCGATGCGATCATCGCCAGCGACAGCACGCGCCCGAGAATTTTCTGCACCGCCGGCCGAAGCGTGTTGATCGGCTGATGATGGCCGCACTCGGGGCAATGGAATTGGCGGATCGTGCACTGCTCGCACACCGACTGCGGCAGGCCGTGAAGGGAATAGCCGCAACGCTCGCAAAAGATCGGCAGCTCTTCGCCAAGGCGCGGCATGACCGGGCGTTTTGGTGGGTGCGCAGCTTCAGCGGGATCGGTGGTGAGGCTCATAGAAGTTATTCGAATCAAGCCACCAAAGGTTTCAAGAGAGTGGCCTACGCATACGACGCGCTGGCGGTTGCGCCGCTCGCGGTACGCCGTTCGGTTCGCTCTTTTGCAGCCCGCGATTCGTATCCGCTGGCGCGATACGCCTGCATCGGATCCGGGTCGATGTTCCTCCGCTTCCGCCACTCCACAAGCATTGGCCGAACGTCGGTCGCAAACGCATCGCGCAGACAGCATTCGGCGTCGATTATGTTCATCTTCGCCTGCGCCTCCTGCAACTTCGCTCGGTCGACCAGGCACGCCTTGACGTACAGCTCCTGCGCGGTCGTGGCGGTCTGGATCATCGCCTCGACTTTCGGCTTCAGGTTGTGACTCTGATCGACCATGTACGCGATACGCGACACATCGCGGCCATGCAGCTCGGCGGCGTTGCGAATCTCGTGGAAGATTCGAAACACCGCGTACGGATCGATGCTGCCCAGCGTTAGATCATCGTCCGCGTACTTGCGATCGTTGAAGTGAAACCCGCCGAGCATCGCTTCATCCAGCAGAAACGCGACGATGTGCTCGATGTTCGCGCCGGGAAGATGATGCCCCGTATCCACGAGCACCTTCGCGCGCGGCCCGGCTTCTTTCGCGAAGACGTAGCTCATGCCCCAGTCGGCGATGTCCGTGTGATAAAAGGCCGGCTCGAACGGCTTGTATTCGACCAGCATCGTCATATTTTTGGGCATCGCATCGTGCCACTGTCGCAGGGCGCCGTGAATACGCTGCTTGCGCGTCGCGATGTCATCCTGCCCGGGATAATTCGTCCCATCGGCGAACCAAAGGCTCAGCAGATTGCTCTTCACGGCCCGCGCGAGATTGATCGAATCCATCACATGACGGTTCGCGTGATGCTGTGCCTTCTCATCTGCGCTGCACGCGCTTCCGAACTTGTAGATCTGGTCTTGAAAGAGATTCGGATTGATCGATCCGATCCGCACGCCGTGCTTTTCCGCGAGCTGGCTGGTGTCGCTTGCGCTCACGCCCACCGAGAAATCCCACAGCACGTGCAGCGCGACGCTCGGAGTGCAGCCAGTAAATTGGTGAACGGTGCCGGCATCCTGCAACTTCTCTTCGATCGTCGCCGCCGCCGCCGGTTGTCGGAATTTGCCGAATCGCGTGCCGGTGTCGGCGTAGCCCCAGCTTGGGGTTTCGATCATGAACTGATCGAGCAACGAAAAAAGTTGATCGCGTTCCATTCACGTACTCTAGCACGCCCCCACCCGGCGTGCAGGCTTCAGCCTGCACGTCCACGGGAACGACGATACTTCTCATATCGCTAAAACGGAACATCCCTCGTGGTTGCTCGTTTCTGATTTGCGGAAGCTGGGCGTGCTGCCTCGACGGAATTCGTGTACGCTAAAGCCTGCACGCCGAATGGACTTCATCGAGTCGTCGGTTGTGTTGCGCTATCAAGTCGACGCGCAACGGGGACCGTCGGCAAGCTGCGATGTCCATCGGAGTCGTACGCCTCGACCGCGAACATCCAGTCATCCTTGTTGAAACCCTTGAGCGTAATGACGTTGACTTTGCCAACGTCGATGCGCTGTTGCCAGGTGGGTGAAGTCGTCTCGCGGATTAGTACCGCATATCCCGCCAATTCCAGATCCGGATCGCGCAGCCAGCGGATGGTCGTGTCATACGACGGCTCGGCGGACATCGTCACACCATTGGGGCTCGCCGGAGCGGCGGCGAGATTGGCGATCGCGGCGGCGTTCACCCGCGCGACCTGCGCGACGTAATCGTAATCCACGTACTCCGGCACATCGCCATACGATCGACCGCTCTTTGTGACGACGTTCTGGTGCTGCCGGGAAAAGTCTTCATTTGGTTCGGTCAATCGAACCGCTGCAAAGCCCTGGCGAAGGAACGGAATGTGATCGCCACCGCGACCGAAGCGATCGCGACGATAGACGAGCGAGACCTGAAAACC
>JACMJD010000206.1 GCA_014380825.1 Phycisphaerae bacterium
CGTGGCTGGCGCGCGATGCAGCGTCCGCCCAAAAGTCGGTGGATTGAACTCACGGTTCATTTGGATTGAGCGCGCTGCGCGTCGCGGTTAGGATTTGCGCAGTCGACGCGAGATCGTAGCTGTTGTCGACGTCTCAAACTAGAATCGGGAAAAGTCGCAAAGGAGTGCGCGAGTGCCGGGCGAAACGCAATTGCATAAAACGCTGAAGAAGGAAGCCTGTCGCTGGCTGTTCCGCATGGGCTACCGGTGCATCGCCGCCGAGGTGCGGCTCAAACCGCTGGGCATCATCGACGCGGTGGGCACGGGCCTGTTTCGGCCGTGGCATAATTATCTTTGTGCGCCGCGTGAATTGTCGCAGGCGTGCTTCATCGAATGCAAAGCCTCGCGCGCCGATTTCCTGCGCGATCAATCCAACAACGGCCAGATGACGCTCTGCATGCTCGAGCGCAAGCGAAACCTGGCCGGCAAGCGACGCAAGACCAAACGCGGCCGGCGCGAGCTGCGGCAAGCGCTGGGGCTCGGAAAGTTCGACGCGTGTCTCGCGCAACCGATGGCCAACCTGCATTACGTTCTCGCGCCGGCGGGACTCGTGAAGAAGAACGATCTGGCGCCGCGATGGGGTTTGCTGAGTCTCGGCGATGGCGGGATCAGCGTCGTCGTCCGCGCTGAATGGCAGGAATGCGCCCGCAGCGAGTACGTCGAATCCGCTATCGCCCGCACGCTCACCGGCGACATCTATCGCGCCGACGATCGCGCGATTGCCTCGGTCAACCGAGAGATCCTGTCGCAGCAAGTTCTGCTTGCGGAACGAATCCGATCTGTGCGATCACAGATGATGCCGCTGATCGGGGCGTCGATTAAAGAGAATTCGGAATGATCTGGTTGAAACCTAATTCACTTCTTGAAGGGCGGGGTAGTACTTCGCCAAGGCGCGATGGATCGCGCTGCGGTCGGCGATCGCGAATCTCAGCTCTTTGTTGACGCGCGACGGCAGTTGCGTCGCGGCTAATCCAATCGCATCCGCCGAGATGGCCACGATCAGAATGTTGCCCAGCACGCGCACGGGGATGACGTGAAGTTCCTGCGCGAGCTCGGGCGAGATGCAGCTCAACGCCTGCGTGTCCACGCCCGCTCGATCGAGATCGATCTTTCGCGGCGGGCCGTCGACGAGCTGGCCACACCAGGCGCGCCAGACGTGTTCGGGGCGGCACAATCCCATCGACAGCGCGATGTCGCCAAACGACTTTTTTGTGTTGCTGGCGTTCTGTTCCTGAAGGATTTCTTCGATGTCGTGCAGCGAGAGGGGAACCATCTGGCTCAAGATTTCCCCGATACGTTTGGTCGCCATGAGTTGTAGCCCGTTTCTAGGTGTCGTCGCCATCGTGTTGTCGAGAGATCAAACTTACGTTGTCGCCGACATTGAGCAAACGGATTGGTCATTTCCGCAACGCAATCGGCGTCGCCGCGCATGAAGTTGCACAGAACGATTGCTCCCTGTCGAATGTTCCGTTTAACGCGACGATGCGAATGTTCAGTTACAACATCCTCGACGGCGGTGAAGGGCGCGCGGATCCGCTGGCGGAGGTGATTCAGGCGCAACGCGCGGACATCGTCTGCATCGTCGAGGCCGATAAAATCGAGGTGATCGAGCGAATCGCGCATCGGTTGAAGATGGATTGCATCCACGCGCCGGGTCGCAAGAGTGCGGCGGCGCTGCTGAGCCGGTGGGCAATTTCCAAATCGATCAATCACGCGCTGTTGCGAAGCGATGGGCCGGAGAAATCGTTTCTCGAAGCAGAAGTGATTGAACCGGGCGGGCGGATCTGGACGATCGGCGTTGTGCATCTTCATGCCCACGCGCGCGAGCGAGACGAACGAAAGCGCGAGCAGGAGTTGACCGGCGTGCTCGATGTTTTCGCGCGACATCGATCGGCCAATCGCCCGCATGTCCTGGCGGGCGATTTCAATGCGAATTCGCCGGATCAGGAAATTGATCCGGCAAAAGTTTATCCGACGACGCGCGACGAATGGCACGCGAACGGCGGCCAGATTCCGCGACGAGTTGTGCAGCGGATTCTTGATGCCGCGTACGTCGATACGTTCGCGGCGTTCGATCCGGGCGCGGCCAAAACAACCGGCACGTTTACTACACAGTTTCCGGGGCAACGCGTCGATTACGCGTTTGCATTCGGTTTCGACAAGGCATCCATCAAAGACGGCTGGATCGAGCAGGATCGATTGGCCAAATACGCCAGCGATCACTTTCCGATCGGCGTGGAAATCGTCTAAATCGCAACCGGCGAGAACGGATTGGTGCGGGGCTGCGTATAATCTTTCGCGACGATCGTGGGGCGATCATCGCACGGGAGAATGGGCATTGAGTTGGCGGAAGTATACAGACTGGGCGAAACGCCGGCCGGAGATGCTGCGACTGGCGGCGTACCTGGGCCGCGGGCGCGGGCGATTCCGCGTGCTCGATCGGCTCAACCCGCCGCCGCTCGCGCCGCATAAGCCGGATTTATCCAACTGGGAAAATGAAGATCTCGCCGCCTGCTGGATCGGCCACGCGACCGTTCTGCTGCGCGTCGGCGGAATGACCGTGCTGACCGACCCGGTCATGTTCAACAAAGTCGGCGTCGGCCTGGGTCTGATCACCGGCGGCCCGAGACGATTCATCGCGCCGGCGCTGCGTCTGCGGGAGCTGCCGAAGCTGGATCTGATTCTTGTCTCGCACGCGCACTTCGATCACCTCGACCGGCCAACCTTGCAGCGGCTTGATAAGTGCGTGCCGGTGATTACTTCGCATCACACGCACGATCTGATTCGCGATCTAGGATTTAAACAGGTCACGGAATTGCAGTGGGGCGAGCATTTGCGCGTTGGCGAGATGGACATCAGCGCGCGTGAAGTTCGTCACTGGGGCGCGCGAACGTTTTACGACAGCCATCGTGGCTTCAACGCCTACCTGATCGAAGGCGCCGGCAAGCGCGTGCTTTACGGCGGCGACACCGCGTATCACCAGGCGTTTAAGGACATCGGCAAGGTCGATCTCGCCATCTTCGGAATCGGCGCGTACAACCCCTGGGAAGCGTCGCACGCCACGCCCGAGCAGGCGTGGGAGATGGCGGACCACGTCAGCGCCGATCACATCCTGCCGATGCATCACAGCACGTTCAAGCTCAGCCACGAGCCGATGAACGAACCGATCGAACGCCTGATGGAAGTCGCCGGGCGGTTGGTCGATCGCATCGTGGCGCATGAAATCGGAATGACGTGGACTGCCTGAAGTTATCGGAACCGAACACGCCTTTTTCACGTCGTTGACACCCTGGGCAAAAATAACATTCTCGGACTTTGGCATCCGCCAGCGCTGAATTGCATATCTCCTTGTCCTTGTTGGGAGGAGATTTATGCGTCAGTGTGTTTCGAGCAAGCGTGGCGTTTCTTCAAAGACAATCGAGTTCGCGGCCTTGGAGTCGCGGGTGCTGTTCTGTGGCTATCATGCCGCAGCCGGTGGCGCCATTGTTACGCAGATGCCGGGCATCCATGCGGCGGGCAACAATTCAACGCCGTCCAATAACA
>JACMJD010000207.1 GCA_014380825.1 Phycisphaerae bacterium
CGCGCCAACCGCCGCCAGCGCCAGCACCGACAGGCTCGCCGGTTCCGGAACTGCGCGCGGAGCCACGAACTGGCTCGACGGCGTGATTGAGATGTTGTCCATCTGCGCGGCGATCGACGGGCGGACGGTCGCCGTGTCGCTGGCGTCGTATTCGAACGACACCTGAAGTTCGGCCACGCCGCTCGTGAACACGGCGGAGCTGAACGACTTCGAACCGAACACGCCGCGCGAACCATCAATCGGCGGATCGGAATATGTCAGGAACGGATCGTTGGCTGACACGCTCCACGTTCGGCTGATGCTTCGGTCAACCGAATCCCGCAGCTCAACCACGATCAAGTCGTAAGCCGAATTGCTGAAGTTCCAAGCGTATCCGCTGAGCTGATAATTGCCGTCCGCAGCCTGATTGGGCAGCGTGGCGAAGTTGATGTTCTGCGTATAGCCATTGCGCGACGTAGCGCTACCGAGCGGACCTTGCGCCGCTTTGGTTCCGTTCACGGCAGGCGACGTGTTGGCGCCGATTGGTGCGGCGACTTGCATCGAGCTGCCGACCGGGAACGTGGGCGCAGGACTTCCGGCCGTCCAGAAGTCCGGGGTGGCCCCGGTGACTTGCTCGAACCCGCCGTTCTTCACGTTGGTCGTGTCGACGGTTTCCGTGCCCGCTTGGTATTGATCCAGCGGCAGAATTGATCCGGAACTGGCCAGCGATACTTGAGAGACTCCCAGCGCGACGACGGCACATGTGCCGAAGCACCAGCGCGCAAGATTTCGTGAGTTCATCCGCATTTTCCTTTTCCTCCAAAGCCCGACGGTAGGTACGAGCGCAACCGCACAAAGCCGGCCGCGCCACTCGTTGCACTAGTTTGCAGGACGGACGCGCGGTATTCAATGCAATTCCGGTGTTCCCAACGGACACCGGGGTCTGTATTCCGGCCATAAGGTAATCCGGGTCATCCTTGCCGCCGGTGCAAGAGGGCGAGCAGATCAAGAGTCCGATAAGCTTCCAGCCATGTCGCAACCGAACGAGCGAGATCGGATCGGCGCGATCATCCTGGCCGCGGGTTCATCGCGGCGGATGGGTCGTAACAAATTGCTCCTCCCGATCGACGGCCGGCCGATGCTCACGCGAGTGGTCGCAACATTTCACGCAGCGCGAAATTCGATTACGCCAATCGTCATTGTCACGGGATATGAACCTCAGAGCGTGAAGGCCGCGCTCGGAGACGAATTCTCACACGTCGAGTTCGCTCACAACTCAAACCACGACGCCGGTGGAATGCTCTCATCCATCAAAACCGGCGTGACTTCGATGCGCGGTCGCGCGGATGCATTCTTTCTCGCTCTGGTTGATCAACCATGGGTGCGCGAAGCGACGCTCCAGCAAGTGATCGAAGCCTGGCGCGCATCGCGCGCGGATGTCTTGCGGCCGACGTATCAGGGCAAACATGGTCATCCGATTTTGCTGGACGCGCGGTGCATCGATTCGATCCTGTCACTGCCCGATGACGGAACGCTGAACGAATTTGTTCGCGCCAATCCGACGAAAACATTTGACGTAAGTGTACAGGATGAGGCTACCATACAAGACATCGATACCCCGGCCGACTACGAAGCAGCGATGAAGCGCCGCGATCCGTTGTCGGCCGACTGAGCGTGGAGAAAATTTCATGTCCACACGATCAAGCAACGGCAAAACAAAACTCGGCGTGATGTCTCGCCGGGGCTTTCTAAAAGGCGCCGGTGTGACCGCCGTCGGCACCGCGCTGGGAGAGAGCGCCCTCGAAGCCTTCGCCGCGCAAGACGAGCAACTGAGACGGCCCGTCCTCGGGCCGGGTTCGGTGAAGATCGCGCTCGACATCAACGGACAAAAGAAGTCGTTAGAAGTCGAACCGCGCACAACGCTCGCGCAAGCCCTTCGCGACGACTTAGATCTCACCGGCACGAAAGTCGTCTGCGATCGCGGCGCCTGCAGCGCCTGCACCGTCTGGATCGACGGCGCGCCAGTGTGCAGTTGCATGACGCTGGCGATCGATGCGATCGATCGCCCCATTCGCACGATCGAAGGCCTGGCGATCGGCGAAAA
>JACMJD010000208.1 GCA_014380825.1 Phycisphaerae bacterium
CTTCTATCCCAAGCTGGCGACGGGAATGGTGATTAATCCGCTGCGGTAATTCTCGTACGACGGTTTTCCCAACCCGTGGCTGTGCGTATTAGAACAGATGTCACGGCGTACCGCGAGGTACGGGTTCTGAGAACCCGTGCTACGGGCTTTTTGCAACCAACTCCAATTCCGGCACGACCGGCTCGAGATTTTCTTCAAACGGCGGCTTCGGGTATCTCGCGTTGATCGCATCGAGATCCAGCTTCGCCGCCTCGACTTCCTTTTGCGCGGCGGCGTAGGCGTCTTCGGCTTTGCTCAGGTACATCGGCTGATTCTTGCGCGTCGCATCGCGCGGGATGTCCTTTTTACGCTCGTCATACAACGATTGCTTCTTCGCATCGGCGAACGCCTTCCGCGTGCGCTCGACGTCAGACGCAGCGAGCTTCACGCGCTCCTCAGCTTTTGATTTCTCATCTACAATTTCCGGTGGATTTGCGGCGCTCGCCAGTTCGGTCTCGCTCACCCACGTGTTTCCCCATCGTCGCATGCCGGGCTTTGTCGCTTCGAGCTTCTTGTTGTATCCGTCGTAATGCTCGACCAGCAGCTTCAGCTGGCCCGCCGTCGCGGGATTTTCCCTGGCCTTGTTGATGGCCAGGCCCATCAGGTTCAGCGTTTCTTCATCGACATTCGTTGCAAGTTGTTTGTCCAGATCGCGAATCGCGCGGACGACGAAATTCTGGCTCGCGATGTCGAGCTTGGCGTGATTCAGCGTGATCGCTCGAGAAGTTTTCGTGTAACTCGCCGCCCTGTCGAGCGGATCGCGTGCTTTCTGCAAATCGCCGGCACGCATGTACGCGACGGCCAGGCAGTGGAGCGCGATTGCCTGTTCATCGGATGCGACCTTCGGCGTCTTGGGCAACTGATCGAGCGCCACCTGCGCGTGCGCCAGCGCATCGCGATTCCGGCCGGCAGCCAGATGATCAACCGCGGCGCGGATCAGATCTTTTGGCGCGCCAGTCGGTATGGTGGTTGGACCGTCAGCCACCGCCTCCGGCGCCGGAGCATTGCTCGTCTTTGCGCGACGTACGGCCAGCGCCGCGTCGATGTCTTTCTTGTTCAGGCTCACGCCCTTGTAAATCACGCGTTGCGCGCTGGCGGCGGGGAGAAATTCGACCAGCACCTGCGAATCGCTGATCATCGCCTTCGCCTTGCCGACAGACGATCCGGCCGTCTGTGGCGGAAGGATCGCGATGATCCGGCCGGTCGCGGCGTCAACCCAGTCATTGCCGATCAACAGCGCGCCGCCTCGCGGAACCCAGGAGATTTGTTCGCTCGACAAGTCCGCTCGCGCACCGCCACCCAGTTCGGCGTCGAGCGCGACGTCGCCGGTTTCGTTGTCGAAGATGATCAGATGATTCTTGCTGTTCTCATTCATGACGGCCGCCAGTTGCGAGCCGTCGCGCGAGAACGACATCGCGCGCACCAGGGCGTCGCGGTGCGGCGTTTCTTGATCGCACACGATCGTGCCGGTGTTGAGGTCGAAGACATTCAGCCGATTGTCTGCCACGCACGCAATGAACCGTCCGCCGGCACTGAGCGCGCTGGCTTGCGGCTTAGCGAGTTGAGAAGGGCCTTGCACTTCATGGACCGGCGAGGCGGATCGCACGTCCCACGCCTGCACCATCGCCTTGCCGCCGTGAATTTCGACGGCGGTGATCAGGCGGTTGTCCTTGTCGAAGCCGACCATCTGCGGCAATGGGCGCGACGGGTCGAACGTCAGCTTGCGCGATAGTCGCGATTCGGGCATCGACCACACTTCAAATTCCGGCGCTCCGCCCGCCGCGGGCGCACCAGTCGCGGCCGCACGCGGATTGACGATGAGGATCGTCCCGTCCGGACTTAGCAGCGAACCAGCCACCTGAACTTTGTCTTTGATGAACCCGGTGCGCTTACCGCTGCGCACGTCGTAAACGTGCAGCGCTACGCTGTCGACGAACGCGACAAAAGGGCTGCCCGGCGAGGTGCGCGCAAGCGTCACCGGCGGCTTCACGTCGATCAACTGGTTCTTCAAATCCACCGGCCAACGAACGGGCGGCGGTGCATCGACGATCGGGGTCCAGGTGACGGCGGGCACGGGTGGCGGGGTCGGTACGACCTTCGCGGCCTCCTCGGCCTTCAGCCGATTTGCCTCAGCTTCGGTGGCGAGCGCCACCTCCTCGGTCTTCTTGCGTTCCGCTTCCTTTTTCTCGGCGTCTGGATCAGCCTTCACGACCGCCGGCGCCGGCTTTTCAACCCACGGCATCCGCACGCCGGCGCGGGTCATGCCCCACGCGACGGCCGCCGCGACGCCGATGCTCAGGCCCGCGGTTAGCGCGTAGCACACCCAAGCCCACAACGTCGTCAAGCCCGCGCGGATCAGATCTGCGCGGTAGACCAGGACGATCAGCGCGCCCATCACCAGCAGTCCGAAAATTCCCCAGTTGATCGCGCCGCTGACGCCGCTCTCGAAATATCCGAACGTCATCGCGCCGGTGGGGATGGCCAGCAGTCCCACCGTCTGCAACTTCAGCGCGTTGGCCAGCTCGATGCCGAGCTTTTGCGTGACGGCTTCTATGCCTTTCAGCGTGAGCGGAACGATCACCAGGAAGAACAGCCCGGCGGCGATTGCCATTAGGATGAACGCGATCAGCGGATTGGTCGAAGCCAGCGCCGCCTTGGCGGCGACGAATCCCGCGCCGCCCAGGCAGATGGCGATCGCCGCCAGCGGTAAGACCGTCTCGCCGACGATGTCCGGCAAGAGCGGCGTGTGCCGTTGCCGCCGCGTGCGCGCCGGCGCGGGCGCATCGTCTTTCACATTGAAATCGCCCATCGAGCGCTGCCCATCGTCCGGCTCAGCCCCGACTCCCATCTCATCGGATTGCGATGATTCCTCTTCCGATCCCCAGGACGATTCGCGATCCGCGTCCTGATCCGACCCATCGTACGATTCGTGTTCCGGCTCGCGCGCGGGCCTCTGAGCGGGCTGTGGCCGCGAATCTTCTTCGTCCGCAAAGCCGATCCCGCGATCGGGCGGCGATTGATCTCCGGCCGGCTCGTCGACGGCGGCTGGATTCGGCACCACCATCTTCTGCCCGCAATTTTTGCACTGCGCCGCACGCCCGGCCAACTCATCGCGCACGCGATAATGCTTACCGCAGCCCTGGCAATTGAAATCAATAGGCATCAGCCACCCCGGGGAATTGAATCCGAACTCACCACTACAACTCTCATGACGTGCTGGTCCGACAACGGTTTCAAATTGTAACGACGGCGGGGCAATCGCCAAATGATGGGGAGGTGAGCAGGCGTGGAGGTGGGGAGGTGTAATGCTTCACCTCTACACCTGCTCACCTCCCCATCCTCACTCTGGCATGAAACCCACCCCGGCCTATAATCCGCCGAACATGGCCGACCGCTATTTTCAGAAAACCTATCCGAATGGCCTGACTTTTCTCGCGGAGCAGATGCCCGCGATGCAGTCGGCTGCGATGAGCATCCTGCTGCCCGCCGGCGCCGCATCCGACCCGGCCGACCGATCGGGCGCGGCTACGGTTCTTTGCGAATTAACCCTGCGCGGCGCGGGCGATCGCGACAATCGCGCCTTAACGGAATATCTCGACAGCCTGGGCCTGCAACGATCCAGCGGCGTCGGAATTCACCACGCCCGCTTCGCGTGCGCGGCCGTCGCGCCGAAAGTGATCGAAGGCATGGCGACGTATGCCGACATCGTGCGTCGGCCCCAGCTTCCGGAGGAGGGGTTCATCGCCGCGCGCGAGCTTGCGCTGCAAGGGCTGGAAGGCATCGAAGACGAGCCGCGGCAGAAGCTGCTGATCGCGCTGCGCGAATGGCACCTGCCCAGCCCGCTCGGTCGCAACACCATGGGTCGAAAAGCAGATCTGGAAAAGTTGACGATTGATTTCGTTCGTGAAGATCACGCGACGCGATATCAGCCGAAGGATGCGATCATCTCGGTCGCCGGGAATATCGATTTCGCCGAAGTTGAGCGCGAGGTGGCCAAACACTTTGGCACGTGGGAGACCAAGCCGCTAGCCGCCATCAAGCTGATGCCGCCGCCGGGCGCGTATCACTACGAACACGCCAAGAGCGAGCAGACGCATATCGGGATTGGATATCCGTCCGTTCTGGAAACCGATCCGGACTATTACACCGTCCGCATGGCGATCGAAATCCTCGGCGGCGGCATGAGCGGCCGACTGTTCACCGAGGTCCGCGAGAAGCGCGGCCTGTGCTACAGCGTTGGCGCGAACTATTCGAGCCTCAAAGGAATTGGCGCAATCTTCGGCTACGCCGGCACCAGCAACGAACGCGCCCAGGCAACGCTCGATTGCTTGATTGCCGAGATCCACAGATTGAACGCAGGCGTCACGCAAAGCGAGCTGGATCGCGCCAAGATCGGACTGAAGGCCAGCACGATCATGTCGGGCGAATCGACCAGCGGCCGAGCCGGCGCAATCGCGCACGACTATTTCATGCGTGGCCGAATCCGCACGCTCGATGAGATCAAGCAAGCGATCGACGGCGTGACGCTGGATCAAGTCAACGCGTACCTGAAAGCCAACAAGGCCGGGCCGTTCACGATCGTGATTGTCGGGCCGAAAGAATTAACGATCCCGAAGTGACACAAAGTTCGTATCACGGGCGTCTCGCCCGTGCCTGATGGTTCGCACGGGCGAGACGCCCGTGATACGGAGAGAGCATGCACCGATCACTGTCTTTCGTTCTTGTTCTCGTCCTCGGATCGTTCGCTCACGCCCAGCTCAAACCCGGCGACAAGCTCGCCATCACCGGCGATTCGATCACCGAGCAGAAGCAATATTCCGTGTTCATTCAGGATTATCTCCTGATGTGCGAACCGGTCGACAACGTCCGCACGATGCAGTTCGGTTGGGGCGGTGAAACGAGCTGGGGTTTCCTCGCACGGCTGGACAACGACTGCCTGCAATTCAAACCCACGATCGCCACAACCTGCTTTGGTATGAACGACGGCGGATATGGGCCGCTGAATCCCGAGCGGTTCGAGAAGTACAAGACGGCCACGAATGGTCTCGTCGACGCGTTCGAAAAGTCCGGCGTGCGCGTCGTGCTCGGCTCGCCGGGCGTGGTGGATCAGAACACCGCAATGGGAAAAAACCGCGCGAAAACGGACATCTACAACCAGACGCTCAAGTCCGAGCGCGACGCGGTTGAAGTGATCGCCAAAGAGCGCGGCGTGGCGTTCGCCGATGTCTACACGCCCATGATGGACGTGATGCAGAAGGCCGAGGCGAAGTACGGCGCCGGTTATCACGTCGCCGGCGCCGACGGCGTCCATCCGTGGGCGAACGGACATCTGGTGATGGCGTACGCGCTTCTGAAAGCGCTGGGATGCGATGGAAACATCGCGACGATCACGCTCGATCTGAGCAACAAGAAGGCGACCGCGACCGAGGGTCAGACAGTTAAGAGCTTCGACGGCAATACGCTGACGATCGAGAGCTCGCGATATCCGTTCTGCTTCCCGATCGATCCGAAGCTCGAAGGCAAGCTCGATGATCCGAACAACACGCGGGGCGCGCTCGAATTCCTGCCGTTCAACGCAGAACTCAATCGTTACCGGCTGGTCATTTCCGATCCGCCGGCGAATTCGACGGTCAAGATTACCTGGGGAAATTCAAGCAAACAGTTTTCTGCGAAAGACGCGGCGATGGGCGTCAATCTCGCCGCGGAGTTCCTGGACAATCCGTTTGTTGAACAATTCCGCAAGGTCGACGGCGTGGTTCGCGAACAACAGAACTTCGAAACGTGGATGATCAAAAGCCTGGTACACGGCGTGCGTTACGAGCTGCCGGATGAGAAGAAATTGCTCGCGGATACGGTCGCCGCGTCAACAAAGAAACAGCTGATGCTCAGCAACCGCGCCGCCGACGCGGTGGTGCCGGTGACGCATACTATTACCATCGAGATCAAGTAAACATGGCACTCACGTTTCATCATCACCAGCTTCCCAACGGTCTCGATATCGTCGCGGAGATCAATCCCGATTCGTATTCGTTCTCGGCCGGGCTCTTTGTCAAGACCGGCGCGCGCGATGAAGCGCCGAAGCTGAATGGCGTGTCGCACTTTCTTGAGCACATGATGTTCAAGGGTTCGACGCAGTACACCTGGGAAGACGTGAACCGGATCTTCGACGAGATGGGGGCGCGGTACAACGCGTTCACGACGCAGGAGATGACGGCGTACTACATCAACGTGCTGCCGGAGTTCACCGAACGCGCGATCGAGCACCTGTCGCACCTGCTACGGCCGGCCATTCGTCAGGCGGATTTTGATACAGAGAAGAAAGTCATCCTCGAAGAGATCGCGATGTATCTGGATGATCCCGGGCATCGGCTCTACGAAAAGCTGATGGCCGAGCATTTTGCGAATCATCCACTGAGCATGAGCGTGCTGGGCGAAGCAAAATCGATCGAGCGCCTCGAGCGCGACGAGATGGCCAGTTATTTCGTGCAGCGATATGGCCCGGGAAATATGGTGCTGTCGGTGACGGGCCAGCTCGATTTCGATGAGATCGTGCGTCTGGCGGAAAAGTATTACGGAAGCTGGTCGCGGGTGGATGCGCAGCGCGATCAGCCGCCGCCGATGTATCGGCCACAGCGAACGGACCTGGTCGATGCGAAGCTCAATCGTCAATACACGATGGGCATGACGCCCGGCCCCAGCGCGCAGGATGAGCGGCGCTTCGCAGCGCGCGTTCTGAGCGACGTCGTGGGTGACAGCGACGGCAGCCGGTTTTACTGGGCGCTGGTCGACCCTGCGATCGCGGAAGACGCCGACTTCAGCTTCTATCCGCACGATGCTTGCGGCAGCTTCTACATTGCGCTCACGTGCGATCCGACCCGTGCCAGTAAAGCC
>JACMJD010000209.1 GCA_014380825.1 Phycisphaerae bacterium
CGGCATTCACGCCAATGGCGGATCGATGACGAGCGCGTAAACCAACCGCCGCGCGGACCCCTCCGAACCGCGCGCGGGTGGCATTTTGTCACAGCTACATGCCCCCCGCGTGCCGACCACGTACGCGACGCGCACCGGTCAACCTGATCATGTTCGACGACCGGCCCGGCATTGCAGAGATTCGAAACATTTTGCGCGAGAGCTCACGAATACGCCGGGATTCTCGTGATCGCCTGGCCCATGATCAGCAGGTGCATGTCTTCGGTTCCCTCATAAGTCTTCACGCTTTCGAGGTTGTTCATGTGCCGGAAACTCGCGTAGCGATCGAGGATTCCGACGCCGCCCAAGAGGTCGCGCGTCGTGCGGGCGATTTCGATAGCGGTCGCGACGTTATCCCGCTTGGCGAGTGAGATCTGGGCTGGAGTCGCGATGTTGGCGTCCTTGAGCTGAGCTAATCGCAGCGCGACCAGTTGAGCCTTGGTCAGCTCGGTGAGCATGATCGCGAGCTTGCGCTGGATGAGTTGGAACGATGCGATCGGCTTGCCAAATTGCTGGCGCTTCATCGCATAGTCGCGTGCCTCATCGAAACACGCCATCCCGGCGCCGACCGCGCCCCAGGCGATTCCGTAGCGCGCGTGATTCAAACACTGCAGCGCCGATTTCAGGCCCTTCGAGTTCGGCAGGATCGCGTCGTCGGGCAATGCGCAATTGTCAAACGTCAGCCGCGCGGTGTACGCTGCACGCAGCGACATTTTTCCTTCGATCAATTCCGCACGAAACCCCGTCGTGTTTTTCTCGACGAGAAATCCGCGGATGGATTCGGCCCCGCCATCCGTCTTCGCCCAGACCACCGCGACGTCGGCGAGGTTGCCGTTGCCGATCCACATTTTCTCGCCGGTGAGCGTCCAGCCGTTCGCGGCCTTTCGCGCGGTCGTCTGCATCCCGGCGGGATTTGATCCGAATTCGCTCTCCGTCAAACCAAAGCATCCGATCTTCAAGCCTTTGGCCATCTCGGGCAGCCAGCGCTGTTTTTGTTGCTCGGACCCGAAGTAATAGATTGCGTTCATCGCCAGCGCGCCTTGAACGGATGCGACCGTGCGCAGCCCGCTGTCGCCGCGCTCCAGCTCGCGCATTACCAGGCCGTACGCGAGATTGCTTAAGCCTGCACAGCCGTAGCCCTTGATCGTCGCGCCGAAGCAGTTGATCCGACCCATCTCCGGCAGCAGCTCCATCGGGAAAGTCCCGGCGTGCCAATGTTTGTTTACGGTGGGCAAGAATTGTTCATCGACAAACTTCCGCACCGAATCGCGCACGGCGATATCGCCAGGCGAGAGAAGCGAATCCAAATCGTAGAAGTCGGATGACGCAGGTTGGCTTGCCATGTCGCGAATTGTGCCGAACGTTTCTCCAGCGGCAAGCGGGAGCCATCTTTCGTACGCGTCAATAACGCAGATGTTTGATCGCCTCGCCCTTCGCGCCCACGTCGGTCATCGCTTCGATTCCAATTTCAAGATGCAATTTTGCGAAGGCGTCGGTGACTTTCCTGTCCGACTCGTGCGTCTTCACGCCCTCGGGCAGCATCGGGACATCCGATACCAGCAGCAGCGCTCCGCGCGAGATTTCGTTCGCGTGGCCGACGATGAAGACCGTCGCCGTTTCCATGTCGATGCCGATCACGCTCAATCGTTCCAGCCGTTTCTTGAATGTCTCGTCCCATTCCCACAGCCGGCGGTTGGTGGTGTACACGACGCCAGTGCGATAGTCCTGCCCGCGGGCGATGATCTTGTCGGAGACGAACTTGTGCAGCTTGAATGATGGCAACGCCGGAACTTCCGGCGGGAGATAATCGTCGCTCGTCCCTTCGCCACGGATCGCCGCGATCGGCAGAATGAAATGGCCGATCTCGGTCGACTCTTTCAATCCGCCACATTTGCCGAGGAACAAGACGCCTTTCGGCTCGCGCGCGACAAGCAAATCCATGATGGTCGCGGCGTTGGCCGAGCCCATGCCGAAGTTGATGATGGTGAGCCCCGCCGAGTTCGTCGCCGTCTGCATCGGCCTTCCCTGGCCGCGAATGTCACAGCCGAAGATCTCCGCAAATCGCTCGACGTAATCGTAAAAATTCGTCAACAGGATGTAATCGCCGAACTCATCGATCTTCGTGTTCGTGTATCGCGGCAGCCAGTTTTTGGAGATCTCGAGTTTCGTCTTCATTCGATGGGTGATTATCATCGCACTCATGAAACAGTCCAAACTTCACGACCGTCGCTCGCAGCCGCTTCCGAAGGGAACACCCGCGCTCGATTCGAAAAGCGTGACCGCGTACCTCAAGCAAGTTCCCGGCTGGGCAATCAAAAAAGGCGAGCTTGTGCGCGAACTGAAGTTGGCCAACTACTTCGAAACGATGTCAAAGGTGGTGGCTATCGCGATGTTGGCGCAAAGCGAAGATCATCATCCGGACATGAATGTCGGCTACAACAAGCTGACCATTCGCTACAGCACGCATTCGGTTGGAGGATTGTCAGGGAACGATTTCATTTGCGCCGCGAAGGTGAACGAATTATTATCGAAGAAATCCTAGTGTAGCCCCGCCGCGTGCGGCGGGTGGACTCGCCGCAAGCGGCGGGGCCACACGAAGCCTTGTCACGTTGACAGTATTCGCCGCGCGATCTAGCCTGAAAGTAATGCTTCGATTCACGCGTCACGGCTTTCGGGAGATGTTGATCGGATCGGTCGCGCTGGCCGGTGCCGCGATCGCGCTCGGGTGGGCATGGTGGCCGCTGGCGCTGGTCTTCATTCCCATCCTCATCTGGCTGTTCGCGTTCTTTCGCGACCCTGAGCGCGTGATCCCGGTCGATCAGCACGTGATGGTCAGCCCCGCCGACGGAACGGTCAGCGATATCACCACGATCGAAAACGAAGACTTGCTCGGCGGGCCGTGCGTGCGCGTCGGGATCTTTCTGTCAGTCTTCAATGTTCACGTCAACCGCGCCCCGTGCGACGGGCGGGTGCATAAAGTGATCGATAAGCGCGGGAAATTCATCAACGCGATGCGCCACGGGGATGCGTCGGCCGAGAACGAGGCCAAGACGATCGTGATGGAAGAACCCGACGGCTCGCGCCCGGTGGCGGTGGTCAAGCTGATCGTCGGCATGATCGCGAGGCGGATCATCTTCACGCCGCGCGAGAACGAGCTGGTCCACCGAGGCCAGCGCATCGGGATGATCAAGTTCGGCAGCCGCACGGAGCTGTATGTCCCGAAGTGGCTGGACCCGCAAGTGAAAGTTCAAGTCGGCCAGACGGTACGCGGCGGCGCGGATGTGATCTGCGTGCTGAACAATCCGATCCATACGAGCATCAAGCAGATCGACGACGAAGAAATGGAGCCGCTGGTCGGCCGGGAGAGCCCGGCGTGAGCATCGAGGCAAAGGATGAAGGCGAAAGGATGAAGGATGAAAGAGGCCGCGAGCCGGCGCTGGATTCATCCTTCAGCCTTCATCGTTCATCTTTGGAGTCCCGCAGAGAGCATCGCCGCCTGCGCATGCGCCGCCACGGGCGGCGGGCGTACATCCGGTCCGTCTACTTTCTTCCGAGCATCGCGACGCTCGGTAATGCGATTTGCGGGTTCGGTGCGATGTACGTGGCGGGGTTCGATGACATCAACGTCGGCCAGGATCCGTGGGCAAAGCTTCTGCTTCAAAATAAGTTTCTCGCCGCGGCGTACCTGGTGTTCATCGCGATGATCTTCGATGCGCTCGACGGGCGACTGGCGCGCTTCGCGCGGCACACAACCGATTTCGGCGGACAGCTCGATAGCTTGGCCGACGTCGTCAGCTTCGGTGCGGCGCCGGCATATATCGCGCTTCAGCTCTTCAAGAGCGAAGGCCCGACGCTGCCGTTCTTCTGGTCGCGACTGATCTGGGCGATGGGCGCCGTGTATTTCAGTTGCGCTGCGATTCGCCTGGCGCGCTTTAACGTGAGCAACGAACATGGCGAGCAGCATCACTTTAGCTTTCTCGGCCTGCCCAGCCCCGGCGCGGCCGGTGCGGTCGTCGGGTTCATCCTGCTGCAACAGGAACTGAAAGAATCCGCGCCTCAGCTCGCCAGGATGTGCGTCTACGTCCTGCCCGCGCTCGTGCTCATCACCGGTCTTCTGATGGTTGCCGACATTCGCTACCCGCATATCGTGAACCGTTACCTGCGTGGGCGGCGATCGATCGCGCGCCTGATCGCGGGCGTGACGGTCATCCTGCTGCTTGTGATCGCGCATCGATATGTGCTGGGCATCGGCTGCGTCGTATACGCCTTGCAGGGGCCGATGTCGGTCGCATACGCGAAGATTCGTCATCGTACTGCGCCCGCCACGGCGCCGTCGCCGCTTGCCTGAAGCACGCACGTCTCGATAATCCGCCTGCCGGAAACCTGCATGAACGAATCGTCAACCGACCAACCCGTCGTCACGCGCTTTGCGCCCTCGCCCACTGGATATCTGCACATCGGCGGCGCCCGCACCGCCTTGTACAACTGGCTGCTGTCCCGACACACCGGCGGGAAATACCTCCTGCGAATCGAAGACACCGACCTCGCTCGCAGCACGGAGCAGGCCACGGTTCAACTGCTGGATGACCTGCGTTGGCTGGGACTGAACTGGGACAATTCGGAGCTGGTGTATCAGTCGAAGCGCGTCGATGAATACAACCGGATCATCGACGACCTGAGCGCCCGCGGACTCGCATATGAAGCATACGAGTCGCGAGAAGAACTCGACGCGTTGCGTGCGGCCCGGGAAAAACAGAAGCGGCAATTCGTGTATCGCCGCCGCGATCTCACCGCCGACGAGATCGCCCGATACAAAAAGGAGAACCGCCCGCCCGTCATTCGATTCGCGATGCCAGTGAAAGAATTTCGCTTCGAAGACCAGGTATTGGGCGAGATCGTCCTGCCCGCCGAAGAAGTTCAGGACTTCGTCATTCGTAAAACCGATGGGATGCCGACGTATCACTTCGCCGTGGTCGTCGACGATGAGGCGATGCAGATCACGCACGTGCTGCGCGGGCAGGAGCACGTCAAGAACACGTTCAACCACATTGCCCTGCAGGAGGCGCTAGGTTATCGCCGGCCGACGTATGCGCATCTGACGACGATCCAGAATCCGGATGGATCGAAGATGGGCAAGCGCGATCGCGACAAGGCCGTGCGTCAGCGCACGCAGGAGTGGATCAAGAGCAGCAAAACCTCGCCCGCGCAACTGGCGGCGATGGTAAAGATCGACGTCGCGCGGCTGGAAGATTGGCTGCGCGATTCGAAGAAACAGTTGGACATCCCCGAGCAGGAAGCGCTCATGCACGTGATCGGGTTGCGCTCATCTGATCTCCCTGAAGTGCTGGTTCACGACTTCCGCAAGAACGGCTACCTGCCCGACGTGCTGCTGAATTTCGTCGCGCTGCTCGGCTGGAGCCCCGGCGGAAACAAAGAGCACATGACGATTGCGGAGATGGTCGAGCTGTTCTCGCTCGACCGCATCGGCAAGGCGAACCCGAAGTTCGATCGCGCGAAGTTGATCTCGTTCAACACGGAAGCTGCTGCATTGATGCCGGAGAATCGACTGCTGGCGGCATTCAAGGATTACCTGGCCGCGAATCCAGAGTCGCCTGCGAACGCTGCAACCGACGAGCAGCTCCGCAAGCTGCTGCACATGAAGAAAGGCTTCCGAACGCTTCGTGAAGTAGACGAGCCCGCCCGATTCCTGTTCATCGCCGACGATCAGATCGATTACGATCCCGCCGCGGTCGAGAAGGCGCTGGAGAAAAACAACGGCGAGGGAATGATCGTCCTGCGCGAACTCCTGCCAATCTTCGCGGCGATCGACCCATGGAATCACGCCGCGCTCGATGCGGCCATCAAGGCATACTGCGAGCAGAAATCACTCGGGCTCGGAAAAGTAGCGCAACCGATTCGGGTCGCTGTGAGCGGCACAATGATCAGTCCGCCGATCTTTGAGAGCCTTGAGTTCCTGGGCATAGAGCGGACGATCGCCCGGATCAAACGGTGTTTAGAGATCACGTCCGGGCCACACTAAACGTAGCATGGGCGTCTCGCCCGTGCGCACGCGGGACAGGCCCCGGTTGCTCGGGCGGGACGCCCACGCCACAGAACACTAATTACTTCTTCGCGGACTTCTGGTTTTCCTTTGCCCATGAATCGCGCAGGGAAACCGTGCGATTGAAGACCAGTTCCTTCGGCTTCGAATCGAGATCAACGCAGAAATATCCGTGCCGCTCGAACTGGAATTTCGCGCCGACCTCGGCGTCGCCCAGGCTCGGTTCGAGTTTCGCGTGCTGGATGACGTCGACGGATTTCGGATTGATGTTCACTCGCCAATCCTGCCCATCGGGCACATCTTCCGGATCCGGGTTGGCGAACAGTTGCTCGTACAACCGAACCTCAGCGTCGACCGCATGGTCGGCCGACACCCAGTGGATGGTGCCTTTTACCTTTCGCTTGTCCGGCGAATCGCCCCCGCGCGTGGCGGGGTCGTACGTGCAGTGAACAGCCGTCACGTTGCCGCCGGCGTCCTTGTCGATGTGCATACACTTCACGAAGTACGCGTAACGCAAACGCACCTCGACGCCCGGCGCTAGCCTGAAATACTTCGGCGGCGGGACCTCCTTGAAGTCATCCTGCTCGATGTACAGCGTCTTGGAAAACGGAACCTTTCGCGTGCCGGCGCTTTCATCTTCCGGGTTGTTCACCGCATCGAGCGTCTCGACTTGCCCATCCGGATAATTGTCGATGATCAGCTTCAGCGGCTTCAGCACCGCCATCTTGCGCGGGGCGCGCTTGTTCAGATCTTCGCGCAGGATATTTTCCAGCACGGCCATCTCGATCACGCTGTTGAACTTGTTCAGGCCGATGTGCTTGGAAAACGCGCGGATCGCTTCAGGCGTAAATCCCCTTCGTCGAAATCCGCTCAACGTCGGCATGCGCGGATCGTCCCAGCCGTTCACGATGTTTTCTTCGACCAGCGTCCGCAGCTTGCGCTTGCTCATCATCACGTGTGTGATGTTCAGCCTCGCAAACTCAATCTGCTGTGGATGCCAAATCCTCTTGTCATCCGCCCGACCCTCGTTTACCGCATCAATGAACCAGTCATACAGCGGCCGATGATTTTCGAACTCCAGCGTACACAGCGAATGCGTGATTTTCTCGATCGAATCTTCGAACCCGTGAGCCCAATCGTACATGGGATAGATGCACCACTTCTTGCCGGTGTTGTGATGCTCTTCGTGCAGGATGCGATACATCACCGGATCGCGCAGATTGAAATTCGGCGAGGCCATGTCAATCTTGGCGCGCAGCACTCTGCTGCCGTCCGGAAATTCACCCTTGCGCATCCGATCGAAGAGATCGAGATTTTCTTCGACATTGCGATCGCGGAACGGACTCTCCTTGCCCGGCACGGTTGCGGTGCCGCGCGTCTTGCGAATCTCCTCGGCCGTTTGATCGTCAACGTATGATTTGCCTTTCTTGATCAGCTCAACCGCGTACTCGTACATTGTGTCGAAGTAGTCGCTGGAGAAAATCACACTGGCCGGATTGAAACCCAGCCAGCGCACGTCGGCCTCGATCGCTTTGACGTATTCTTCTTCTTCCTTCGACGGGTTCGTGTCGTCGTAGCGCAGGTTGCACGCGCCGCCATATTCTTCGGCGACGCCGAAGTTCAGGCAGATGCTTTTTGCATGGCCGATGTGCAGGTAACCGTTCGGCTCGGGCGGAAATCGTGTGGCGACGCGCCCGCCCCACTTGCCGGTGCGTTGGTCTTCTTCGATCACCCGGCGAACAAAGTCCAACCCCGTCGGCTCCGGCGTGGCCGGGTTCGAACCGTTTGTCTCTTTCACGTCCATGTTCCGATTGTACGCGCAAAGTGACGTGCGATCACATGCCCAGCAACGACCTTGCCACGATCGGCTCATCCGTGATGATCCGATCAACACCCAGCTCGATCATGCGACGGAGATCAGACTTCTCGTTCACCGTCCACACACCAATCATCCGGCCCTGCTCGTGCATCAATCGAACAAGCTCCGCGTCAACAAGGCCATGCCCCACGTGAAGGGCCGGCCAACGTTCATCCAGCGCCGAGAGAAGATCGCTTTGCTTGTCGATCAACAGCGCCCGCGCAATGCCCGGCGCCGATCGTCGCGCGATATGCAAGTTCGCTCGATCGAACGATTGAATCATCCACCGTAGATGATTCGCTCGCATTACCTCGGCGGTGCGCGCCACCAGCCACGCTGCGGCGGGCGGTTTGATTTCAACCAGCAGGCTCGCCCCAATTCCTGCCAGGCCGTCTCGTCGTGACCACAGCACCGGAACCAGCGCGTCGCTTGGCCGACCAAGATGATCGTGCAATCGCAGGTGGGCGATCTCATCGGCACGGTGACGATCGACGCGTCCGCTGATGATCGTCGCGCGGCCCAGCGTGTCGTCGTGCAAGATCACGGGGAATCCGTCGAGCGACTGCTGCACATCGCACTCGACCCATTCGATCCCCGCACGCACCGCCGCTCGAAACGCCGGCAGGGAATTCTCGGGATGCACGGCGTGCAATCCGCGATGCGCAATAATGATCGGAGCACTCATCTCTTCACGGTGTGTGACCAGCGGCCATTCACCGACGCTGCGTCGTCGCCCGGCGGAGTTCCCGGTCCATCTCGCGGGCGCGGATTGTCGCCCGCTTGTCGTGCTGCTGCTTGCCGTGCGCAACCCCCAGTTCCAGCTTCGCCAAGCCGTTCTTGAAGTAGATTGCCAGCGGCACGAGCGTCGTGCCCTTCTTGGTCGTCTCGGCCTTGAGCTTGTGAATCTCGCGTTTCTTCGCCAGCAGCTTTCGATCGCGCTTCGGCTCGTGGTTGTATTTAATGGCCGACTTCTCGTACGGATCGATATGACAGCCATGCAGGATCAGCTCATCACGTTCGATCGTCGCAAACGATTCCTGCAGCTGCGCCTTCCCATCGCGCAGCGATTTCACCTCGCTGCCGAGCAGCGCCATCCCGCACTCGAGCTTCGCGCTGATAAAATAATCATGCATCGCCCGTCGATTGTTGATCCGCGGCGAGAGGTTGTGCTTCGGGTCTTTGCTCACGACGACCGCATTCTAGCGATTTTGAGTGCTTTGCCACGAAGCGGCTGTGTTAAAGGTCAAGGGTTTTTACAGCATGAAGTTCATGCCACATGAGGTTGTCGCGGATCATGGCGTTGATCAGCGTGAGCAGCTTGCGCATGCACGCGA